>JAQVQL010000262.1 GCA_028701595.1 Herbinix sp. | reverse complement strand
TGACGCCGCTTTGCTAGAGGAGACAGTAGATTCGACTGAGGAAGACAGGGCGTCCGAGGAGACGAATGCGGTTGATGATACACTGGCTTATGGTGAGGAAGTTGCTGCTACCATAGAGGAATTGGATTCGACAGAGGTCATTGATGATGCTTTGTTTGATATTAATAATTCCTTGGCAAAGCAAATTGGTGAGGAATTAGAGAGCTTGGAGGCAGGGACTTTAAGAAATAAGAAAAAGTCCAGAATGATGAAAATCCAGATAGGTGTAATTATCGGATTATTATCACTATTAAGCATTGCCTTCTTCCTGGGATTTACTAAGCCCGGAAATAAACTACTTTTAAATATGGGTCTAAATCTTGGGGGTAAGATATGGGAAGCAGGGACACAGACTTTCTCAGATGAACCTGATCTTATAATTGATGAGGATTATCTTGATGATGAGGATATTGCTTCCGATGCAGAGGAGATAGACCCGGACACTATAGTCTGGCCTGAGCATCCCGGCTATGGAAGAAGAGAAGAGGATGTGTATAATATACTGCTCTTAGGTGAAGAGGCAATCGATTCAGGTATTTCAAGGGGGAGAACCGATCTAATAATTATTGCCACACTTAATAAGAACAGTAAATCAATAAAATTAACATCTCTTATGAGGGATACTCTTGTTCAGATTCCTGGATATAAAGAGAATAAGCTTAACTCAGCGTATGAAAAGGGAGATGTGGATCTCCTATATGAAACAATATCCCTTAACTTCAATATCCATTTGGATGGTTGTGTGCTGGTTAATTTTGAAAACTTTGAACAGATTATTGATTACATGGGTGGTCTTGATCTTACTTTAACATCTTCAGAGGCAAAATATTTAAGGAACACTAATTATATCTCAAATCCGGCTTATCGAACAGTTGTTGAGGGTAAGCAGCTGATGAATGGTAATCAGGTATTGGGTTACTCACGTATTCGTAAAAGAGCTGCTATTACAGGTGAAAATAATGATTATGGTAGAACTGATCGTCACAGAATTATATTAAATGCCATTTTTGATAAGTATAAGAATAAGAGTGAGTTTGAGCTTGCAACAACAATGGTTAAAGTACTACCGATGGTAAAAACAGATATAGACAGTAAGACATTCGAAAAGCTATTAAGTACATTTATCGAGATGAGAACAATGGAGATTAATCAGCTTAGAATTCCTGCTAATGGTACATTTACAGACAATGTTAAGGTAAGGGGAATGGATGTATTAGTTCCTGATTTGGGTAAAAATGTTAGCATATTACATGAATTTATTTTTGGCAATTAATTTCTTAAGTTATACTAAGGATTTTGAAATATAAGTTTATAGGTCATATTATATGATGTAGATGCATGACATAGCCTGTCCTTGGTTTTGTCATGCATTTTCATGGTATGTAGCAACAGAGTCTTGTAATAAAACCTTAGAATTCCTCATATATTGAATAGTCATTAATTTTAATGACTATTCAAAGGATTAGAGGAATGGTAGGGTGTTATGAGAAAATATCAAACTAATTGGCGAATTATATGCTGCATGATTTTATTATCAGTAGCAGTTAGTATAACAGGCAAATGTCTAAAGCTTCTTAGTAGCGAGCTTATAATTAGAGATGCCATCTCAAAGGAAATAAATTACGGTGAGTTTCGTAATATTAGAATTAAGAAAAGCAAGCTTGACGAGATAAAAAGATACACAAGTAAGCTATTAGAGTCTGGTTGTGATCTTTATGGACATCCCTATATAAATGAAATCGGATATTTGACCTTTAGCATGATGCTGGCAGATTATGATTTACTGGACGGGACTGTTCCAAACCAGGAGATGTTTCTTCGTGGAATTGGAAGACTATCAAGGACCAAATCATTTCAGGAGCTATATCAGTGCTACAAAGGGATATTCTCCGATATTAAATATTTCCCGGTTCCCCTAATGAGTATGGGAGCATACCAGGTATCCTACGTTGATACCTGGTATGCCCCGAGAAGCTATGGAGGAAATCGAAGTCATGAGGGAACGGATCTTATGGCAAGCAATAATACACGTGGATATTTTCCAATCATTAGTGTTACAGATGGAATTGTGGAGAATATGGGCTGGCTAGAGCAAGGAGGATATCGAATCGGTATTCGCTCTGCATCAGGGGGGTATTTCTATTATGCCCATATGGATACCTACGCTCCTGAGCTTAAACTGGGTGATACGGTGATTGCAGGTCAGCTACTTGGATTCATGGGTGATACAGGCTATGGGCCTGAAGGTACTAAAGGACAATTTGATGTCCATCTTCATCTGGGAATCTATATACTTTTAGATAACTCTGAAATGAGTGTTAATCCCTATTGGATATTAAAAATTCTAGAGAGCAACAGAACTGAGCTATTGCATTAGATAGAAAAAATAAAATTGTATGGAAATTTTATAGTGATATATAGTATAATAATTGCTATTGATGTGTTATTCTAAGTAGAGTGTATAATATAATTTTACTAATACCTATAAATAAACACAATGATTAGCATATAAAGGAAGTTTACTAAATGGAAGTATATTTGGACAATTCGGCAACAACTAAGATAACCGAGGGCGTTAGAGACATAATGCTTAAGGTATTGTACGAGGATTATGGCAATCCTTCCTCCATGCATATGATGGGAGTAATTGCAGAAAGATACATGAAGGAATCTGCGCAGCAGATTGCAGATTGCCTTAAGGTAGATTCGAAGGAAATCGTATTTACTTCCTGTGGAACAGAGGCTAACAATCTGGCACTCATAGGAGCTGCTTTTGCTTATCATAGACGGGGAAAGCATATCATTACGTCAAGGATAGAGCACCCATCGGTTCACCAGCCCCTTCTTTTCCTTGAAGAAAATGATTACTCACTTGACTTTATTCCAGTGGATAGTGCAGGTAGAATTATTAAGGACAAGCTGTACCGGGCAATAAAAGAGGATACCCTGATGGTATCTCTTATGTATGTGAATAATGAAATAGGCACGGTTCAGGATATAGAAGAAATCGCCAGAGAAATAAAAGCCATAAAGAAAGATATTATATTTCATGTGGATGCTATTCAGGCATTTGGAAAATACAGAATTTATCCTAAGAGAATGGGTATAGATTTACTATCAGTAAGCGGACATAAGATACATGGGCCAAAGGGAATCGGTGCATTGTATGTTAGCGAAGGTATACGTCTAAAGCCTATAGTCTTTGGTGGAGGGCATCAAAAGGGTCTAAGATCAGGGACAGAGAATGTTCCTGCGATTGCCGGTTTGGGATTAGCAGCTACCCAGCTTTACAGAGATTTTGAGAATAAAACCGAGGGAATGTATGAGCTAAAGCAATACCTAATAAGAGAACTAAGTAAGCTTGAAGGTGTAACAATTAATGGACTTCCCCCAGAATGTACTAAGGATTTTGATATGGAGCATATTAAGATGACGGCACCCCATATAATATCCATAAGCTTTAGAGGGGTTAGAAGCGAAGTGCTATTGCATGCTTTGGAAGAACGTGGGGTATATATATCCTCCGGTTCGGCATGTAGCTCCCATCACCCCAAGCCCAGTGCTACTCTTACTGCAATCGGAATTCCTAAGGAATTAATGGATTCTACATTGCGAGTATCCTTATCTGATATGACTACCAAGGAAGAGATAGAATATGCTCTAGAGCAGATTAAGGATATACTGCCGAGCTTAAGAAGATTTACAAGAAGATAAATAATGTGA
>JAQVQL010000261.1 GCA_028701595.1 Herbinix sp. | reverse complement strand
TATTCCTACCATGCAAAAAAGTGCTGTCGCAAGCTCGGAAATGCAATATTTAAAAATCCGTTAGAAAAGCCGTTAGAAAAAAGAAAAAAGGCTTGAAGAATTGACAATACGCCAATCGCTACAAGCCAATGTTTTTAACGGAGACGGTGGGATTCGAACCCACGTGCCCTTGCGGACAACCGCATTTCGAGTGCGGCTCGTTATGACCACTTCGATACATCTCCAAGGATTAATATAGTATAGTATATATGTTACTTTAATTGAAATCAATAGCTTTATTTGCCACTTTTATCGGCTAAATCCTATTATCATAAGCTCTACGCCTATCTTATCGTTAATCTGCCCAGTCTTAATTTGTTCATCAGTATCTGCAGCAAGCTTTAATGACTTATGAAGCTGCTCTATCGAAAAGTTTTTCGTCTGACTTATATATTTACTAACTGTAAAAGGAGGAATACCTACATTATCGGAAATAAGTTTAGGGGCAAACCCATGAGAAAAAAGCTCCTTTACTTGCAATAGTATATTAAAATGTCTCATTATTAGATATAAGATATGTGAAGGCTTCTCACGGACAGATAATAAATCATAATACAAGGCTAATGCTTTTCCTTGTTGCTTTTGACCAATTGCATCCATCATTTGAAAAATCTTACCAGTGATCTGAGTGGTAACTATCGTCTCCACATCCTCCTTGGTAATAGTATCTCTGTCTAAAGTGAAGCTAATCAGCTTCTCGACTTCGTTAATTATATTATCCATATCTGTACCCGTCTTATCCAAAAGATAATCGCATACATTCTCTGTAATCATTTTATTAGAGGGTTTTAGTAATGACACTACAAACAGTTTCAGATTCTTATCATCTAAACCTTTCATTTCTGAAATTGTGCCCTGGTCATTAATAAACTTAAAGGCTTTACTTCTTTTATCTACTTCCTGCTCAGTAAATATAAATATTGTGCTTGGTGGAGCCTTCAAAAGTATATCAGCCAGATCACTCTTAGCTTTAAAATAACCACTTTGCTCGATAAGAATCAATCTCTTATCACTAAAAAAGGGCAGTGTTTGGGCTATATCATTTAGCTCATTCAGATCGATATCTTTTCCTTCAAAGCGAGAAAAATTCATCTGTTCAGATTCACCCAAGATTGCATCCTTTAATTTATCTCTATAAAGCTTAATTAAGTATGACTCTCCTCCATACAGAAGGTAGAATTGCTTAAAATTTCCTGATTTGATATGTTCTTTTATAACCTTCATAAAATAACCAAGACCGTCCTTTCGGAACATTTTTCTTCCGTCTAAAGCCATCATTCTTAATCAATGGTGCCGAATTCCTTTAATGGGCTTATTCTAAAGAATGCCTTCCCGCCAATATTCTTTCGCTTTAC
Source organism: Herbinix sp. (assembly GCA_028701595.1). GTDB lineage: Bacteria > Bacillota > Clostridia > Lachnospirales > Lachnospiraceae > Mobilitalea. The sequence continues at coordinate 2,373 of JAQVQL010000261.1, read as the reverse complement.
ATTACCAACTACAGAATATCTGCTGTCCTTACTAATATTACGATTGTCTCCCATAACAAAATATTCATCATCCTCAAGAACTATAGGCTCTGCTGCTCTTCCTGGATCAAGAATAGGATCTTTTCCATAGTTTTCTTCAAGAACCTCGCCGTCTATGTATATTTTACTGTTTATGATTTGTAAGGTTTCTCCAGGTAAGCCTATAATACGCTTAACATAGTACTCTTCATTATCACGACCATAGGGATAAAATACTATTATGTCATATCGATTTAGCATATCAATTCTATATGATATTTTCTCAACAAATAGATGGTCTCCATCAGAGAGAGTATTCTCCATTGATTCTCCATCTACTATAGTACGTTGTAATACAAAATTCGGAACAATATAAAGACTAGCAAAAATAAGAATCGCATAAAATAACAAATCAAAAAGAAAGCTTTTTAAAGGACTTTTCTTTTCTGGTTCATTATATGTCTGTTCAATAGAATCATTTTTTTCATCTGTATAAATCGTTTCGGTATCGAGTTTAGTGTCCATATGATAATTCCTTTCAAACTCATATGATTAAATATCAAAATAAAACTATAAAGCACCTTCATATAAATCAAATATGAAAGTGCTGATGTCTTGTATCATTTATAACAATTACAAGTTTTCTTCACCTAATTCATCGTCACCGATAATCTTTACCTTACCCTCATATAGCTCTTCGATTGCTATTGAAAGAGGCTTTGGAAAGTCTAAATCAATTAATGGTTCTGCTCCATCAATCAGCTGTCTGGCACGCTTTGCAGTTGCTATCACAATAGAATATCTACTATTGACAACGGGATGCTCTCCCGGCTCTATCTCACTATTTACTACCTTCATAAGGTCTGTGTATGACGGATGTAACATATCTATCTCCTTCTTTCTAATGATATTTATATTAGTATATCATATATTCACTACTGAATGTGTTTATTAGAAATTAAATCTTGATTCTCATCATAGTGCTGATTAACCCTGCCTGTAATTGTATCAGGAAGTAATGATGATAAAATCAAATGTCCACTGTCAGTTACAATAACCGCCTTTGTTCTTCTTCCGCAGGTTGCATCTATTGCCATCCCTGTATCCTTCGCCGTTTGTACCATTCTCTTAACTGGTGCGGCATCCGGGCTGATAATACTAACAATTTTACTGGAATTTACCACGTTTCCAAATCCAACATTTATCAACCTATTCAAAACTATTCCTCTTTTCGGCATTCTCTATTCGATATTTTGAATTTGTTCTCTGACCTTCTCAATCTCAGTTTTTAAGTCTATTGCCTTGTTGGTTATCTCTATATCACTAATCTTGGATAAGATTGTATTGGCCTCTCGGTTCATCTCCTGAGCTATAAAATCAAGCTTTCTGCCAACATTATCGCTCTCGTTTAATGTATTAATCATATTGTTAATATGGCTCTTTAGGCGTACAGTTTCCTCATCTACACAGACTTTATCAGCATATATAGTTACCTCGGTAAGTAGTATGCTTTCATCCACCTTAGTATCCTGCAAAAGTTCTGTAACCTTTGCCAATAACTTGCTTCTGTATTCGCCTACTATTTCAGGAGATCTTTCCTCAACAAAATCAACAAGTTTAGCCATATTGTTAAGCTTTGTTTTCAGGTCTAGCTTTAGGTTCTCACCCTCTGCTATTCTGGTCTCTACAAATGCTTCAGCGGCGTTCTTAACAGCCTCTTCCACCAGTTCCCACAACTTTACCTCATCAATAGTTTGTTCTTCTAATATAAATACATCTGGATATCTTGATAATACTGTGGCTCTTATATCATTCTCAATACCAAAATCTTCACTGATTTTTACTAAATTGTCATAATATTCCTGAGCGAGATCTGAATTATACTTTACACATACAGTATTTTCAGTATAATCCTCATAGGTAATGTAGACATCCACTTTACCACGTCCGATATATTTCTTTAGGAGATTCCTTATACTTACCTCAAAAAAACCGAGCTTTTTAGGAAGCTTAATTGAAATATCACAATATCTGTGATTAACAGACTTCATCTCTATAGTTATTTTACGGTCCTCATTGCTAACCTCGCTTCTTCCGAAGCCTGTCATACTCTTTATCATTATCCACACGCTTTCATTGTAATAGTATGCAAATAAAACATCTCACTAATTATAAATTAAAAGATATTATAAGTCAAGCGAAGCGAGAACCGATTATTGCAAAAAGCAAGAACCAATTATTGCAATAATATACGTAAGTGTGCCTATCATACAAGGAATAATGCTGTGGATAAATATCTCTCTCCTGTATCAGGCAGAATAACCACAATATTTTTTCCTTTATTCCCAGGACGTT
>JAQVQL010000260.1 GCA_028701595.1 Herbinix sp. | reverse complement strand
CCTGCCAGTGTAACGGCACCCCATTCTTTATTAAGTCTGAGTGCCAGTGGGTCATCGGGGATAATAATATCATCTTGCTTATCATCCTCATCTACTTTCGTCTTATCATCGGTTTCATCCATAACATCGGAATCATCTCTCTGGTCATTGTTTGTATCTGGTCGCTCATTAACTGGATCTTCTTCTTTTCCTTTATTACATCCTGTTAAAAGCAAACATATACACAGAATAATAGATATCCATTTCTTCATGACATTTCCCTCCCATAAACTAATTATATATATTATCTTATAATACTATTTAGTATGTAATTACATCTGTACCTATCTTATGATTAATCATCCTCTTTTGGTAGAAGTTTACCCTTTACTACAGTTAATTTCTGCTTGATTTCCTCTTCATCTTCAAGATATGTAATTTCAAGGAGATTTTCATCCAACTTAATCACGGTCTGAATACTTTGGTAGGGCTCACTGTCTGCTACCATAAAAAACCCAAAATCAAACCAGGAATATACACTGAGCTTTTCCATATCCCCCTCGTCCTGCTGGATGAATACAAGCTCGTGTCCGGGTGTAGACAGGAAATCCATTGGAAAATAGTCTCTCCATATGCCTGCAATTCTTGAACCGGTCCATTTTCTCGATAGAATACCGTCCTGATAATTAAATATGAACATTCGATTTTTTATTTCCTTATCATAAGGGGTTTTTTTTCGAAGTGCTATCAAAATTTCTGGGGTATTATCCCCATCAATATCAGCCAGCTCAACCTTCCAGGGCATTAGGTTTTTGAAATCATTTTCATAAATTCTTTGCCAGGTATCATCGTTTCCTTCAAAAATCGCAAATAAGTCTCCGTATTCCTCTGTTCCATTCTTATTTATTAATGTATAAGCTAAAGATTTATCTATTGTATAGTCAATTAATATCTCATTTTTATCTAGGGCTAATGATAAACCCTCCTTAGAATTCTTATGCAGCTTGGACAAATATAGTCCAAAGAAAAGTGCTATAATTATCAGAAGAGAAATAATATATTTCGTTGTTGTTTTTCTAGCCATCTGTCTTCTATCCATTAGAATACCCTTCATTGCAGTTTATAAGATTACGCTTACTGCTCTTGTTTTAAAGCTTGCCATATATAACTACTAATACTCTATCTTCTGCAGATACAGACCCCCTGGCTCTGCCATTACTCCGGTTTCTTTCCTAACACCTAAGTCTATAATATTTGGAATATCCTTTGTTTTTATTTCACCTAGGCCTACCGAGATAAGGGTGCCGACGATTTTACGAACCATATTATAGAGGAAGCCGTCACCAGCTATTCTAATATTGATAAATCCATCTTCCTCTTCAATATCAATGGAGATAATGTTTCTCACCATGGATTTCTTCTTAGACTTGGCATTGGAGTATGCGGTAAAGTCATGCTCTCCGATAAAACAGCTTCCTGCCTTAAGCATATCAGCAATGTTCAGATTTTCTGCCACATGCATACTATACTTCCTCATAAAAGGATTGGAATACTCCTTGTTCCAGATCTTATAAAGATATGTCTTTGATTTGGCATTATATCTGGAATGAAACCTATCGGATACGATATTAACATCGATTATACTTATATCCTCCGGAAGATATTGATTAAAATATTCCATGACTTCAGCCTCTGAAAAATGCCTACCAGTATGGAAATTAGCTATCTGAGCAAAAGCATGGACCCCGGCATCTGTTCTGCTGCAGCCTATTATTTCTGTGTCCTCATCGACTAGCTCAGCTAGAACCCTTTCAAGCTTTCCTTGGATTGTGTTCTCTGTGTTACCAAGCTTTTGCCACCCCTTATAGCGTCCTCCGTCATATTGAATTGTGAGTCTGTAATTTGGCATCTTATCTCCATTCGGAAAGTTTTATTTTCCACAGATTAGTAGCTCGAAAGCTACGCTTTCTCGCTCGCGTTACACTTATCCAAGTGAATTACTACGATTTATCATGACATAAAAAGCATGTCGCATAAAGCGTACTACTTCACTTGGACTAATCTGCTTATTCGCGTACATTATAACACAATTTTTTAATATCAACAATAAATGGCAGATAGGTATGAATTAATATTTTATTTATCTATACTAAGAACCTTCCCCATAAATAATATGGTATCAGTAACATCATTATTTATAATGAACATAAATGGACGGTCAGCAATAAAGGTAATAGGCTCAGCTGCCCCTGTTTCTTTCAACTCTACTACAGTTGCCGCTGCAGCTTCACTGCCCTCTTCATTTACCTCTATAACTGCTTTATGCATCACTTCACTAATAGCAACATATTCACGAATACCTGAGAAATCGGCATCATCGCTAAAGGCTTCTTCCATGCCCAGAGAAATCAAGCTGTCCTTAAGACTCTTTGTGCCATATTCCAGCTTGAATCTAGGAATACGAAATACTATATCATCTCTATCGATAACACTCTTTTTAATACCCTTCCAATTCTCAAGTGTCATATTGCTTATGAAATTATCCTGATAGGTTAGCTCAGGATCAAACTGCTCAGTCCATTCCCCCTTAAAATAGATGGCATTTATAAGATACATAAGAATATCTTCAGATATGGGGGGCTCCAGCATTTTTGTTATCTTTCCATTGGTGGCATTATCAATCCAATTATTTATAATTTCTACTGACTTATCATCAGAAAAGTCAAGGGATTTTACCTCTGCATTGAAGTTATCCTTATTAGCCTAGAGCCTTTTCCATCGCTTCCTTTGTGGTGGTTTCGGCTCCGTTATATGCCTTCTCATTAGAGCTTAAGGTATTAGCCTTAGTAAACTCATCCCATTTATCTTCACCGAAAGAAGATATGATGTCTTTTGCAGAAAGGATGGAAAACCAGTCTTTTTTAAGAGGGTCGCGGATATCATATACACCTTGCTCCATATTTACTAATGTCGGCATGGTTTCCTCATATTGATTTAATACAAATAAATAGGTTTCATCGATAGTAATATTGGGCTTTCCTTTTACAAAGGTAATTAATTTTTGACTCTCCTCCTCCAGGGCTTTAAGCTGTTCCTTCAAATATTGATTTTCTAATCCACCTAAGGCCCTTATTTTGACTGTTTCAAGGGAATCCCCTTTATAGGAGGTTATGACATCAATATCATATATGGTATAAAGGCTTCTATCCACTTCCTGTGTTTCCTCAGAAGGAGGTTGACCTGTCCGATCATCTAATACTTGAAAGGATATATCACTCACTTTCCCCAGAAGGATTACATTGCCCGCCTTCACCAAATCTTCAACATCCTCATAGACTGGCCAGTCCACCGTCATAGATTTGTATATAACTATGTCCTCAATCTGTTCACCTTCAGTATTAAAGTCTACAAATGACTGATCCTCGTTTATTGGATCCTTGTTGGTTGAACAGGAAGATAAAGTCACTAAAAGAGTCGCTACTATGATAGTAGATACAATAAATAATGCTAATTTCTTCATACCCTTCCCCTCCTCGTATCGTTTTTATATATATTAGACGAAAGTGCCTTCCTTATTGTTCCATTTTACATCTTCTTTCCCCTTATTCCTTTTATTGAATTGTTTTCTTTCATAAGACTATTAATATTACGCAGCTTTTTGTGTTATAATACTTAAGTGAAGTATCATATTTTGAGCAATCAAAAAAGAGCTCTCAGAGAAAACCTCTAATTGCTCTAAATGTGATTCTTCACGATTGTACCAACTCGCGGAAAAGTAGCCAGCATATGGG
>JAQVQL010000259.1 GCA_028701595.1 Herbinix sp. | reverse complement strand
TTGTCATTACTTTCTGCTCTATTGTCCCATATCTTACCATTCTCTACAACGTAATCCATAATATCCCTACCATTTCCTCATATTTTATCTATATAAGCTTTAACCTCCATTTGATAAATCGCCTATATCAGCCGATAGATAATCAACTAATTTTTCTCCCACTCCTCAGCTAAAATAGCATATTCATATGTATCAATCCATATAGGCTCACCGTCTTTATTTCTCTTAAAGAAAATATTCTTGCGTAAATATCCTTCTCGTCTCATATTCAGCCTTTCCAATAGCCTCCAAGAAGATATATTCTCTGGATTGCACATAGCAACTACTCTACGTACCTGCAAATTACTAAATCCATAGTCTAATATTGCTTTACCACTTTCTGTGGCATAACCCTTGCCATAATAATCAGGATTAAAGACATAACCGATTTCCCAGTTGCCCCACTCCTTAGGTTCCTGTTGTGCGAAATAAATATTACCGATTAATTTGTTGCTATCTCTTAGGCATACACCTATAAAGGCTTCATTTCGAGAACGAATTGCAGCCTCCTTTTTACATTCTTGATCTGTCAAAATACCATATGGTTCATATTTTACTACTTCTTCTTGGGATAAATACTCGTATAAGTCCATCCAATCGTTACAAGAAAATCTTCGTAATATTAACCTATCTGTTTTAATAATAGTCAATTATTTTCCTCCATGATAGCTTACTTAAATCCATAACTTCAAACCATCACTCCTACTTAATTACTTACCTCAGTATATTACTTGAATTCTAAACAGATTTTATGAATCCTTAAAAATCATTTTGTAAATAAACCAATCAATATCATACATCATTGACTCACCACAAAAAATGAAATTCAATTTTTCATACATAGTAATTGCTGATGGATTTGTCTTACTAACCAACAATATAATTCCTTCATATCCCTGCTTCTCTACATCTTCTATCACATGCCTCACAAGCATTTGCCCCAACCCAAGATTATGTAGTGTTGGTTTGACTCCAACTCTTGACAAAACACAAAGATTATTCATATTAGCTACCTGCATTAGCCAATCCATTTCATCATCAATTCCTGCTGTAGCTACTGCAATAATAGTACCGTTTTCATCGCACATACAGTATAAAAAACTATTCTTAATATCATACTCAACTTCTGTAATAGTCGGATACTCCTTACTCCATGTGCAGCCTATGGTACCAATTAACGAATGATAAAGACTAAGTATTTCTTCTTTATCTTCATTTTTAGCAAATCTAATATAACTCATAGCTATCTCCTCCCCATTTCAAATAACTAAAATACAAGCTCACTACTGACAATGTCTATAATAATATATAGAGTTCTACCTAAAGTGATTTCATCATAAACATTTCCATTGGCTGCTCATATCCTGGTATTTCTAAGACTAAACCCCCAACATCTTTATATCCTATCTTTCTATAAAAATGTTGTGCATCTTCATCAACCTGTGTTGATGTCATTACTGCTTTATAACCCAGCAAACGCATCTCTTCTTCCCAATATGATATAGCTTTTTCTCCAAATCCCCTTCTTCTATAGCTTTCTACTAAATATATTAAGTTCAAAAAAGGAGTATTGTCCCAAAACAATCCATATCTTAATATGCCTACGGGATTATCATCGTCCCATATTACATAGCCTCTTTTATCCCTTACTTTCAGCGCAAATTCTTGCTCTTTAAAATGTCCATCAAGTGTAAACCAAAAATCTTTGTCTTTGTCAGTAACATTACTTATTCTAAACATATTTTCCTCCTGTACTATCTTAATACTTATCCATGCCAAAACCTCAATTAGCTTACTCTGTGCAACATAGCATCGAACCTTCACAATCATGTGAAGTATTTAAACTATTTTTAAAAACTTAAAGTTCTTTTCAATATATTTATTTATGATCTTGTAGAACAGTTCAGTGGTTTTTTCATGATCATGTATCAATATAATATCCGAAGTATTTAAGCAATTTAGTGCTCTTCCAGCATAGGGAAAATCCTCATCTATTCTTCCGAGTATTGCTTCCTCTTTATCCATTCCATATGGTGCATTATCAATACCCAGAAAGTACTCCATCTGATCAAAAGTACATCTAACATCCACTAAATCAAACATTGTTTTATCATCCAAATATTCTGAATTAACACACTTGAATAAAGGTTGAACATAGCCCAATTCCTTCAAAAATTCTTGAAATGCCTTTTTTCTATCATCTCTTGGATATAAGAACCATTCGCTTTGTGGCTTTGACCATTTACTTTCATAGTCATCACCGCTATTATCTCCCCCCAAATCAAAATGAGGGAATCTAAACACTTTTAATGGTCTTTCTATACCAGCCATTTTATATGTCTCATTTATAATATCATCTGTCATCTTTATAGATTCTTTACCCTCATCAATTGAAAGATCCGAAAAATATTTATGAAAATATGAATGAGAACCGATCAAAAATCCTTTACTAATGGCAGAGACTACATCCTCTTGATACCTTTTGATGTTCTCGCCAATGCAAAATAATATAGCATGTATATTCCGCTCATAGAGGAAATCTATCTTATCCCTAAAATCATTACTAGGACCATCATCAATCGTTAAATACACTTGTTTTGCCATACGGTCTCCATTCATCAAATTGCTCCGGAATACTGTCAAATACTTTTCTAAAATCCACAATATATCCCCTACTATACTAAACAAATAATAAATCCTATGATATGGCTATTAATTGTTTGCATAATTCTATTATATATAATAAGAATTATTACCTTTGCTTCCACCTTTCATTTACATTTTCTTCACCCTTATAATAATTTACACTTATACTTCTCTCATATATTCCATGATTTTGAACTATACTAATCTTATCAGAGTCAGGATATTCACATATATCTAGTCCAGCCTCTGTCTTTATATCAAGATACTTACAGGGTTCTCCAGTGTGGTTATATAATTGATGAGCACCCTCTGGTCCCATCTCAAAAAAAATAATATCACCTTCGTTTAATTCAATAAATTCTTTAGGCGTTCTAAGCATCGCCTGTCCACTAAGTACTACAAATATTTCCTCAGCATTTCTATGAAAATGATAAGGGCAAGAATACTTACCTGGATCAATTGAACTTACACTAAAGTTAAGATGCTTAGATTTCACTAATTCAGATAACTTTTGACTTGTATGCCACGAGAACTCAGGCACTGGTGATTTCTTAAGTGAATAAGTAATATTTGCTTCATTAAAAATATAGGCCATTTATAAATCCCCCTTGCTTTATTTTTTTCTTTGATATTGCTTATTATCAATAAAGCCATGCTTTACTGCTACGAATCCTCAGCCTTTAAAAGCTATTGCATCAAGTTGAAATAAAAGTCCATCCTGTCCTCCACTATGAGCAAACTCTGTTTGTATTGATTTTCTTGCGGGATATTTTCCATTAAATCTTTCCTTGATTACCTTTTCCATCACAGGTATGTTCCATACGTCTCTAAACAAACAATCCATCTGCACCACAGCTTCTAATGTTAATCCAATAGATTCCAGCCGTACATTTAAATGATCAAAAGCTCCATTTATTTGATCTTCTATGGACTGGCCTATGTTTCCTACGCAATAACTTAAAAACACAAAACCTCCAGCCTCTACAATACCGGAATGTGCCCAATTCTCATTAATATCTCTTCTAATTATTTCACTCATATGATTCTCCTTCTATATACTTCATTAATAACCTATATTTATCCCCTTACTT
>JAQVQL010000030.1 GCA_028701595.1 Herbinix sp. | reverse complement strand
GGGCGTCTCTGGGGCCAACCCCATCCTCCCAGAAATAATTAGAGACAAAGTTACCACCAGGATAACGAATTATCGGAACATTAAGTTCCTTAACGAGCTCAATTACATCCCGTCGAAACCCTTCTTTATCTGCAGTGGGATGATTCGGCTGATATATCCCCGAATATATTGCTCTACCCAAATGTTCAATAAATGACCCATACAGATTCTTATCAATCTCATCAATTTGATATTCCTTATCAACAACCATTCTTGCTTCTCTTTTCATAGCAGTCTCCCTTCATCATCTTGTCTAATATTATTGGTTAACAAAAAAAGTAAATATAATATAATAATCCTTACTTCTACTATATTTACTTCTCCGAAAAATGTCAATGTATTATATTTTCATTAAGATAAAGACATGGGGACGTTTCCTGCAGAGGAAACGTCCCCATGTCTTGCCCTCTTATAATCAAATATGAAATTTATGAATGGAATATTCCAGTCTCTTAGCTTCCTCTGCCAGATGAATTGCAGACTTGCTTAACCTTTCTACAGCATCAATCTGGCTATTTGCAGTTGTTGTGACTTCCTCAGTAGCGGTTGCTGTTTGCTGAGACACGGCTGTTATATCTTCCAAAGCACCCATGGATTCTTCCTTTGCTTCCTCAATTCCTTTGATACCTATTGTTATACTATTCAGATTACCCGCAAGGTTAACCACCTGACTGTTTATGCTATTAAACGATTCAATAGCCTTATTCAAAGAAGCCGTTTGCAATTCCACAATGTTTTCAGCCTTCTTCGCTGTATTTACAGTATTCTGTGTGTTTGTTTGAATATTCGATACAATACCATGGATCTGTCCAGCCGCCCCTACGGTTTGGTCTGCCAGCCTACGAATTTCCTCTGCAACTACTGCAAAACCCCGTCCCGCATCTCCTGCTCTGGCCGCCTCAATAGAAGCATTTAGTGAAAGGAGGTTTGTTTGCTCTGCGATTTCATTTATGGTATTAACAAAATCACCAATTGTTAAGGATTGTGCTTCTAATTCGCCTATTTCTGAAATTACCATCTGTGTAATATTGCTGGTTGCCTTTGACTTATCATTTAGTTCGTCGACAATATGAATGCCTTCACTAACTGTTTGCTTTGTATTATCTGCAATTTGCTCAATCTCACCTGTGTTCTCATACACCTGATTTATTTTATTTGATAAGTTAGCCATGCTGTATAAACAACCCTCGGTATCCTCGGCTTGTGATATGGCACCCTTTTCTATTTCCTCAATTGCCCGAGAAGTATCCCTTGTAGAATTCAAAATATCCGCAGAAGTCCTTGATACTACCTCAGAAGAAGCGGCAAACTCAAGTCCAATCTCTGCCACCTCGCCTATAAGCCTTCGCATGTTTTCCATCATATGCTCTAGGCTATCCGCTAATAATTGAAACTCATCTCTTCGTTTCGTTTCAAAGGATACAGTCAAATCACCCTGAGCAGCTCTTGAGATGGTATGAACCACCTTTGTAATAGCGTTGCCAATGCTCCCAGCAATCATTGTCCCAATAGCGATGGCAATAATACAAGCAATCGCGGTAAACAGAATACTTAATAAACGTATTTCAGAAGCCTGCTTGATTATAGTACTCTTTGGTATAAGTGCACCTACATAAGCACCGGTTTCCCCAACCTTGCTATAAATAAATAGATATTCCTTATCGTTATATTTCTCATAAAAATGTCCGCTTTCTTCTCCTGCTGCTATTATTTCCTGATAGTAGTCCTGGACAGAAAATACATTCTCTGCCTCGCTGCCTACTATTGTTTCAGTATTATCATTGCTTATAAAACCAATAATGCTTCCTGTACCCAAATCAATCGATTCCAGTGATTTCATAATAAAGTCAGATGAGATATCCAATATGACAAAACCTTTATTATTGGCCATTTTTCGAATAACTGATATGGCATAGGGCAATTGCTTATTAGTTAGACTTTCATCTAGAACAGTGTGCTTACCTACCCATAGATGACGGACATTTGTCTCATTTATCCTCTTACCCTCGTTACTACTAAGAAAGGCTTCATAGATATCCGCGGGAGCATTGGTTACAGATGAGTATCCCTTTCCCCCCTCACCGATTACATGAACTTCGGAAATAAATGAGCTGGCGCTTTTGGCTAAAATCATATCCTCTTTTACTGCAGTATAGCGCTTTGTTTTTTCACTTATACTAAGTTCTCCCTTAGCGTTATAATAATCATCCACGGAGCCACTATTGATAAGCTCTGCTGATTTCTCGGACACGAACGACATTCCCAAATTTATATAATCTCTAATCGCATTGAGCGTATCCGTCGACGAATTTTCATAGTTTTCTATAAATCCCCTTGATGATTTTTGATAAGATAGTATTCCAAACAATGCCATTAGAATGATAGGAATAGCAAAACCGAGTATGATCCTTGTACGAATCCCTATTCTTCTTTTTTCAATAATTTTGGTGTTTCTATTACCTTCCCTCTTATCCATGGATTATCTCCTCTCATCAATCTCCTTAGCAAGACACGGGGACGCTTCTCCTGTCACAAGACACGGGGACGTTTCTCCTATCTTGCCCATGTCTTGTTAGCCCTTTACCGCTCCTTGGGTTAGACCACTATAAATCTGCTTTTGACACATGATGAAGATAATTAGTGCCGGAAGTATGGTCATTATTACACCGGCACATATATAGTTATATTGATTTCCATAGGGTCCGGTGAAGGTATATAGTGATGTGGATACTGTAACAAACTTGGTTTTGTTTTGAAGATAGAGATTGGACATATAATATTCGTTGTAGGTGCTAACCCCTTTTAGTATCATGCATGTGATAATTGCAGGCTTCAATAAAGGAATTAATATTCTAAAAAACACACCGTAATAGGTACAACCATCAATTATTGCAGATTCATCTAGTGATACAGAAATATTCTCAAAGAATTGTATAAATATATAAATAGATATAACATCTGTACCCATCATAAGAATGATATACCCATGCATAGTATTAATAAAACCAAGGGTATGCATTATTTGATATACAGTGACCTGCGTCGCTATCCCAGGAATTAAAGTAGCAAATAAAAACAAATTACGAATCACTTCATTCCCATGAAACTTAAATCTACTTAAAATATACGCTAGCATAGCCGCAAACATTATGGAACCAATGAGCACGAACACCAAGATAATCAAAGTATTTCGAAATGCCAACCCCATATTGGCATCCCTCCAGGCAGTAACAAAATTACTAAAGTAAGCCCAGCTTCGGGGAGGCGCCATGACATTGGTTGTAGCATACTCCTCTTTCGTCTTAAATGCCGTAATTACAGTTGAGACAGTAGGCAAAATTGAAATAAATGTTATTGCTAAAAGTGACGCATATTTAATAACTGTCCGAAGAATATAAAATAATCTTTGTTTGATTGTCATTGCTGCGCCTCCTTTGCCCGTTGTTTTTTAATCATTCTGGCTGTCTTTTTTGATATATCCTCATTGCTATCACTTAATGCATATTTGAAAATAAGCTTTTGAGCAATCGTAACGATAAGAATTAAGCCGAATAAAATAAGAGCCATTGCCGACGCTTTACCGACCTTTTGATGCCTATGAGCCATATTATGCATGAGCAAGAAGAATGTGGAGGTCCCTCTAGTTCCACCTGTAATTACATATGGAGGCTCGAATGCACTTAAGGAGCCGGTGATAGATAAAATCATATTTAACACGACTATCGTTTTGATACTGGGTAAAATAATATAGCAAAACTGATGCCATCTATTTGCTCCATCTAGGCTGGCCGATTCGTAAAGATCTTTATCTACAGACATAATAGCACCAATAAAAAGAACCATATTCTGTCCCATATACTTCCAGACAGAGGTTGCTACTAGTGCCATATTATTCACGCCCTTATCTCTTAACCAATATGGCAGATTTTCAAGCTCGACTCCCAACCAGGTTAAGACCGTATCAAATACAAACCCTCTGGTATAGAAGAACCTAAACATAAAGCCCATTGCAATTCCACTGATTAGGTAAGGGAAAAATATTGTGCCCTTAAAAAAGCTTCCGCCCTTTGTTTTAAAGCTGAGCATAGTAGCAAAATACAATGCTAATGCTAATTGAACGAATGAACCTACTAAATAATACAGTGTGAGTTTCAATGAATTCATAACTTCCTTATCAGTAAGCACATCCCTATAATTATCTAGGCCAATAAATTTTCTTTCTCCAATATATTTCATATTAAAAAAGCTGAATTCAAACATTTTAATGAAGGGTAAATAAGCAAATACAATCAGTAATAATAAGGGTACACTCATAAATGTTATTATTATTACAGTTCGTTGACCTTTACCACTTCTTAACCACTTAAGTAGCCTATGTATAATTCCATCTTTATTAGCTGCAGTATTAATCTTACCCATAAGACCTCCCATAATATGAGCCAGGTGCTTGCCCTGGCTCATAGGAAAATGAATAAACTACTTTAAATTATTTTACCTGAACGTTTAAATCCTCTTGTGCAGCTGACCATTTTGCATTCCAATCAGCAACAATATCATTCATGGTTTCAGATTGATCCATTGCAGCTTCTACAACTCTTTGAACATGAGTATTTTCCATGTTTATACCAACCTCAGATTCAGTGTTAACTTCGTTGAACAATGTCTCTTCTCCTGCAGGTGCAGGATTATCAATAACCAATTCAATACCGTCAAAGGAAGCCAATGTAGGAGGGTACTCGGCTCCCTTAGCAACAGGAATTCCACCTTCATCATATGCAAAGTTAGATTCCTCAGTTAGCCATTTTACATATAGTAATCCTGCAATTTTCTCATCATCGGTAGAATTTACATTGACACCATAGCAGTAGTCAGGACCTGCTGAAGCATATTGCTTCCCATTTACAGTGATTGGGAATGGCATATATCCGATGTCATCAGGATTGTCACCAGCATCTTGCATCTGAGTTACTGCCCAAGAGCCAAGAACTAAAGTGCCTATTTCTCCACGATTAATCATGCCCTTACAGCCTTCCCAGTCGGTAGTGGTGGGATCATCCTCTATCAAGCCTCTGGCTACAGCTTCGTACAGAGTGTTATATACAGCATATGGTCCTGTCTGGTCGCCTCTATCAGCAAAGGGATCCTTACTATGGACAATTACATTATTCATATATTCCGGATCACCGGTTGCAGATCCTCCGATATATGCATCCCAGGCACCCATAGTCCACCCGGCTGCAAAGTTTGTATACATAGGAAATGCATCGGTATTATCCTTAATCTTTTGAAGTGCATCTAAATATTCCTCAGGAGTCTTAGGTATATCAGTAACACCCGCTTCTTCAAATATCCGTTTATTATAAACAATGCCTTGTGCATTTACGGTCGAAGGAATACCGTATACATTTCCGTCAAATGCGAAATTATTGAGGTAATCATAATTCTTTCCAACTCCATCCATAGTACCAAATGGAACAAATAGTCCTGGAAGCTCACTCTTTTGCACTGTAGTAGGAATCATACAGATATCTCCCCAATCACCGGTAGTAAGACGAATTGTTACATCCTCTGCATAATCGGTAATAGCTTCATATGTAATAGTAACATTCGGATAAAGCTTCTGGAATTCTGCAATATAGTCCGCAAATCTAGAGTCGATAATATCCGTTCTGTGTGTCAGGAATTTAAGGTCTGCTGTAATGTCGGTATAATCCTCACCAAGCTTCAAGGAATCTATGGTTGGAATTACGCCTTCAGTAGATTCATCATTCGTGTCTGTTTTTTCGTTTTTTGCATTACCACTGTCTACTTGCTTCTGCTCCTCTTCCTTGCCTTTGCATGCCATGAATGATAGCATCATAGACATAACCAATAGCAAGCTGATAATTTTTTTAGTCTTCATTCTTGAACCCCCTTAATACATTTTTTAAGTTATCGTTAACTTACGTTTTTATTATATAATACTATTATAATACTTGTCAATATAAATCATTAATTGTTTATTATATCTAAACAAAACCTTATATGTCATGTTTTAATGCTTTATGCTATAGTATAGGAGATAAAGTATATTAAACACCTTTTAACTTTCAAGTATAGACTTCTTGACATACAATTACTTAAATGCTAATCTTTTTTATAAATAGGTATAATCCACAATACAGAGGAGGCATAATTATGAGCAGAAATATTACGATGAAGAATATTGCCGCTGAGCTTGGTGTAAGCACAGTTACTGTTTCAAAAGCGTTATCCGGCAAGGAAGGTGTTAGCAAAGAGGTCAGGGAGCTCATAAAACATAAGGCAGAAGAAATGGGATACAGGTACAATGCCCTTGGCAAAAGCATGAGGGAGGGGAAGAACTATAATATCGGCATCCTTATAGCAGAGCAATTTATGCACGAAAGCGCCTTCTATTCTAAAATCTATCAAGCACTAATTAAGGAAATGATGCGATTTGACTATTTTGGAATCCTTGAAATCATATCAGGACATGATGAGAGAAAGTGTGCTATGCCTAACATTCTAAGAAATAATAAGGTGGACGGAGTTATTCTTTTAGGACAGATGCATAGAGATTATATCAGAATGATTGATAATACGGGTATTCCATATATTTTTCTTGATTTTGTTGATGATGCATTTAACGTTGATACTATAATAAGTGACAATGTTTATGGTGCATATGAGATAACCAAATATCTGATATCTATGGGCCACAGCAAAATAGGATTTATTGGTAATCAACTAGCAACAACCAGTATAACAGACCGTTACTTAGGTTATTACAAAGCCATGCTAGAGCATAAGCTATGCATTCAAGAGGAATGGGTTATTAATGATAGAGATGAAGAAGGTACTTTTATTGACTTAAAGCTTCCCAAGGATCTACCTACAGCATTTGTATGTAACTGCGATAAGATTGCTTATGAGTTAATCCTAATATTAAAGAAAAAGAATGTTGCCATTCCTGACGAAGTATCAGTAGTCGGATATGACAACTATATATATGCAACCTTAAGTAATCCACCGATTACAACTGTTGAAGTAAATGTAGAAGCAATGTCCGAGATGGCTGTGGATTCCATAATACGCAGATTCACGAACCCTTCAATAGAAAGTAGCAGAAAAATTATAAGCGGGAGAATTGTAATTAGAGATTCTGTGTCTAATCTTGTTGACAAATTATAAAATAGTAATTAATATTAGCTTATCGTTAACTTACCGTTTAAAAATAAAATATTACACAAATACAAGACAAAATGAGGGGCTTAAGATGGAAGTAAAAGAAATTAAAGAATACTTGATTAATCATCTCCTTCCTTATTGGATGGGACTTAAAGATGATAGGCATGGTGGTTTCTACGGAGAAATGGGTTATGACGGCAAGGTAAAATACACTTCAGTTAAGGGTTGCATTTATCACAGTCGTATTCTTTGGTTTTTCTCCAACGCCTGTCTTACATTAAAGAACAAAGATTATCTTATCTACGCAGACCATGCTTATGATTTTCTAAAGAATAAATTATACGACCGGAAATACGGGGGAGTATATTGGACAGTGTCCTATGATGGATACCCTGAGGATGATGACAAGCATACATATAACCAGGCATTTGCCATCTATGGACTTGCCTCTTATTATGATGCTTCCGGTAATAAAGAAGCACTAGCTTTAGCCTTTGATTTATATGACAAGATCGAGTCTTTTTGTAAGGATGAGGAAGGATACCTGGAGGGGTTTGATCGAAGATTTATACCAAAATCCAACGATAAGCTATCAGAAAATGGTATTATTGCTGATCGAACCATGAACACCCTACTTCATTTACTGGAAGCCTATACCGAGCTATACAGGGTGTCCCATGAAGACAAGGTGGCAAGCTGTATTAGAAAAATGCTAGATGTATTAGCAGCGAAGGTCTACAATCCAGCTCTTCGCCGCTTGGATGTATTTTTTGATTTAAACTGGAAATCAATTATTGATTTACATTCATATGGACACGATATTGAGGCCTCCTGGCTTATTGACAGAACATGTGAAGTGCTTGATGAAGATGATTATACGAGGAAGATTTCTGTAATCACCAAGGATTTGGCTGATCATATCCACTCTGTTGCACTTGATAACGCTTCATCGGTATATAACGAATGTGAGAATGGCACCGTTGATAGAAAGAAGGTTTGGTGGGTTCAAGCAGAGGCCATATTGGGCTTTGTTAACGGATATCAGAAAAATCCGTCAAGAATCGATTATCTTAGGACAGCCGCTAGGATTTGGGACTATATAAAGCAATATATAATAGATCCACGAGAGGGCTCGGAATGGTTTAATGAGCTTCATGAAGACGGCACGCCCATAAATAGTATGGAAATTGCCGGACCTTGGAAAGGTCCTTATCATAACGGAAGAATGTGTTTTGAACTTATTAATCGCAAGGTCGAATTATTAATTAGGAGATAAAGAATGCATCCACAATATTATGCCGAACAAGAAAAATATGTGAAATTAATTAATAGGAAGAACGAAAAGAGTATTAATTACAATGGAATGTATGACCGCTATGTATACCCAGTATTAACAAACGAGCATATACCTGTATTCTGGCGTTATGATTTAGACGAGAATAGTAATCCCTTCTTTATGGAGCGACTGGGAGTAAATGCCGTATTTAATTCCGGAGCTATTGAGCTTAATGGCAAATATTATCTAATAGCCCGTGTCGAGGGCAATGATCGCAAATCCTTTTTTGCAGTAGCAGCAAGTGATAGCCCAGTGGAGGGATTCTGTTTCTGGGATTATCCAGTGGAGCTGCCTGATACATACAAGAGTGAGACAAATGTATACGATATGCGTCTTACCAAACATGAGGATGGATATATATATGGCGTATTCTGTTCTGAGAGCAGAGATGAAGATAACAGCGACCTCTCAGCCGCAATTGCAGAGGCTGGGATTGTACGAACGAGAGATTTAAAGACTTGGGAAAGACTAAACAACCTTAAGACTCTACAGTCTCCTCAGCAGAGGAATGTTGTACTTCATCCAGAGTTTGTAGGTGGCAGGTATATGTTCTATACAAGGCCCATGGATGGTTTCATAGAGACTGGTTCAGGTGGCGGAATCGGCGTGGGTCTATGTGATGATATTACAAACGCTATAATCGATGAAGAGATTACTACTAGCAAAAGAAAATATCACACTATTACTGAAGCAAAAAATGGTGCCGGTGCAGTTCCCATAAAGACAGGTAAGGGCTGGATCCATATTGCCCATGGTGTACGTAATACGGCAGCAGGTCTTCGATATGTTATCTATGTGTTTGCAACTGATTTACAGGATCCTACGAGAGTTATTGCCGAACCCTCCGGTTATTATATAGCACCTATGGGCGAGGAACGAGTTGGAGATGTATCAAATGTAGTCTTTACCAACGGAGCAATCGTAACCGAGGATGAGAAGGTATATATCTATTACGCCTCCTCAGATACGAGGCTACACGTTGCAGAGACTACCATAGAGAGGCTTATTGATTATACCTTTAACACGCCCTCTGATCCTTTACGCTCTGTAAATTGCGTTATTCAGCGAAGCGATTTAATACGAAGAAATCTTGACATCCTAAATAAATAAGTAATCGTCCCTGATATATTATTGAATAATATATCAGGGACGATTTTAATTAATCTTTATATTTCCACTGGATTACTACTTTAAATAAGTCTCCATCAACCTCAATATCAAACTTACCACCCTGTAATTCAACAAAGCTTTTAGCTATTGCGAGTCCAAGACCTGAACCCTCGCTGCTTCTCGATTGATCTCCTCTTACGAATCTATCTGTGATTTCATCTGTGCTAAAGTTAAGCTCAGCGGCTGACACATTCTTTACAGCTACCTGTATTAAATTATTGATTATTGTAATATCAATATAGGCTCTCGTATTAGGCATTGAATATTTGATAATATTTATAAATAAATTCTCAAATACCCGATAAGTCTTATCACTGTCCAGATATAGACTTAGCTTATCATTTGGATAGTTAAAGCGAAATTCAATGTTGGATTCCTTAATCTTATCATCTAGCTCTAATAATAACTGCTTAATTAAATCTATAATATCTACATCTACAAGATTAAGAGTCACATTGTTACTAGATGCCTTACTAACCTCAAACAAATCTTCAATCAAGGTTTTTAGCCTCTGGGATTTCATATCCAAGGTGTCTATATAGGACCTTCTTTCCTCCTCGGTTATCCCCTCCTCCTTTAGCAGATTCACATAAGTAATAATTGCAGTAAGCGGTGTCTTTAGATCGTGAGAAACATTAGTAATTAGGTCTGTCTTCATTCTCTGACTCTTTACTTCCTCTTCAACCGCATTCTTAAAACCATACTGGATCTTTGAAAGCTCTTCCTTAAGAGGTTCAAATACTCCTAGCTCTTCCTTGATAGTATACTCCAGGTCTCCTTCAGCTATCTTATTGGTTCCTTTGAGAAGAAGCCTGTACTTGTTCTTTATATCCACATAATATTTTCTAATTATGAAGAACAATATAATTGTATAAATTATTAAAAGAAAAATACCAAATACCCATATGCTACATAGCACCAACAATATTACAAAATTTACTGCAAGCACCTTAATTATTACTTTGTTAGATGTTTCTGATAAATCAACATCACCTATGGTCTTAAAGAATTGCTTAAGGCCTCTATATGACCACACTAAAAATCTTCCTGTCAGTGTTTTTTCCTTAAAGTATCTCTTGAGACCTAATGAAAATACCTGTCTCATTGATAGTAATGCGATAAATACAAGTGACAGTGTTCCAATCCATAGTAGTAAGTTAATGCCATAATCCAGGATGTTAAGTATGACATCAGGTATGATTATCTGTTCAGGGGAAATGATAAAACTTCCATTAGAGCTCTCCCATGCAGCCTCTCTTAATGGGCTATAGAATGCCAATGCTATAGTAAGACCTATAAAGCTTATCTCAAAAGGTATCTTTGACGAAATGCCTTTCCCAATATACCAAGATTTCTTAAATGGTAAAAACATAGCAAGCAGGAACACTAAGATAATACATATAGCAAATACATATACTAAACCTGCCTCACCAAAGATTCTCGCCGGATCTGACATATAAAAGCTTACATAATCCGATTTATAGAATTCTTCCGAACTAGAAGCATATATGATTGAAACATTCGAGGGTGATTTAACCTTATCCTTATACCGAAACCATAACGAACTGTAAATCCCGTTCTCTATCTCAGATTTATTAAGCTCCATCAATCTGTACGCATCTATATGTTCTTGATCTAATCCCTTATAATCAGATATCTCTAAGCTACCATCCTCCTGGTAGTTAAAGACTATATAGAAGGGAAATGATCCTTTGAGTTCTTGTGCCTCCTTATTATTTTGCATAAGCAATGGTAGATGCTCTATTGAATTAGTCAAGGTATTTCCTGAATCATTATCAATAATGCAAAATTGAAAGTCAGGCAAGTCTTCTAGCGTCCCCGCATAAAAACTTCTATACCAATCCTCCATCAAGCTATTAAAACTTTCGACAAACCTATCCTTTTCGTCATAGTAATCATCCCCATAGGTTCTTAGTATATCCTCAGCAAGTAAAAAATAAGAAGGTTTTAGATTTATATCTATCTGCTGCTGTTCATTCTTTATGGCCAGTACATAGTTACTTTGATATAAAGTCGCAATAAATTCCGCCTTATAAAATCTATCTTGCATCATTAAATCATCATTCGCATCCTCTTGCTCAGCTTGCTTTTCTACATTTTTCTTTACCAGAGGATAAGTGGCAATCGCACATGCACTTATAAATACAATAATTATAATACATAAAATAATACCATATACTTTACTTTGTTTGTTGTTTTTCAATTTTGTATCCAACTCCCCATACCACCTTTAAATATTTTGGATTTTTCGGATTAATTTCAATCTTTTCACGGATATTTCTTACATGAACCATTATAGTATCTGTGCCAACAGGCTGTTCATTCCATACCCTTTCATAAATCTCGTCAGCAGAAAACACTTGACTCGGATGCTTCATAAGCAGGTTAAGAATCTTAAACTCCAAAGGGGTCATTTTAACCTCTTTGCCATCCACGGTAACTTGAACTGTATTTTCATTTAGCTCAAGCCCTCCTACTATGTATACGTTTTCCTCGTCCTTTTCTGCTATGTTCTTGTATTTCATATAGCGACGAAGTTGAGAATTCACTCTCGCAATTAGCTCCATCGGAGCAAAGGGCTTAGTCACATAATCATCTGCCCCAATGTTAAGTCCTGTAACTTTATCTATTTCTTCTGATTTTGCAGTCAGCATAATAACCGGAAATTCATAATGCTCTCGCAGTCTCATCGTCATAGTTATTCCATCCATCTTTGGCATCATGATATCCACTACAGCCAAATGTATCTCTTCTTTCTCTATGATTTCTAGTCCTTCTATTCCGTTTTGTGCTTTAAATACGTTATAGCCTTGGTTATTAAGATAAATGCCTATTCCATCTAGAATTTCCCTATCATCCTCAACTACTAAAATATTATAAGAGCTCATATTCCTTCCACCTTACTATCTTTTTTTCCATTATACAACATTTTAGATTGAATTCATATAATAGCTACCACCTACCTTTCTACTATTACGTAATTCATAATACCTTAGTTTTTGTCTAAGCTTTTCAAAGCTTCTTAAGTCCTCTTTACTGATTACCCCTAGGTCCTCCACTACCGCAGTTATTTTGCAGAAGGGTAGAGCAATTACATATTTATCCCAGCGGCGTTTTATCCTTATAACACCTTTGTACTTAAAATGTATACTAGACACCTGTTTGCCGGCTTCAGATGCCAGTAAAAAAATCAACTTCTTAGGTTCATGCAGCGGCCCTAAGGGTCCATCGAAGGAGGTCGCTAGAATGCCGCTATCCTCTTTAGAAAATGCTATAAGTTCTCTAAAATGCTGTCTCATCCTAATTCCATCAGGTAGTCTAATAGCCTTTGCACCAAAGCTATTAATCATATTTTCGATTATGTCTCCCCTTTTGTCAGCCGTAACGATAACATTAATTCCATCATTACTAGCTGCCATTTCAGAAAGAATCATTTGCATACAGAAGCTGTCACCATGCCAGTATCCAACCATAGTATTTTCTTTTATTAGATGCTTGTTTTCTATTACTAGTTCTCCAGTTGCCTTAACCAATCGAAGATAAATAAGAAATAGCCTAGATAAGAGTTTATACAATTTAATTTTCACACATATGCTCCATTCCTTGGTAGAATATAAGATTTTTGTAGAGTTTCTCTACTCTTCCAGCAATTTTGCTGGATAGATATTTTCTTGCTTCAGTTAAGGCATTTTGTCTCATCCAATCTCTCTGGATAGTATTTATTAAGATCTTTTCCAAGCCATTCTCCCATTCTACGATATCAAGCCCAGAAAGATACCCATTGAAGCCATCATATACTACATCATTTACTCCAGTTGCCTTTACTGCTATTACGGGCAATCCTGCTGCCATGGCCTCCAAAAGAACAATCCCTTGGGTTTCTGACTGTGAGGCAAATAAGAACACATCACCTGCACGACAATAATTATGGATTATGGAATGCTCTATACACCCTGTAAACACAACATTATCTTCTAATCCGAGTAGTTTTGCTTCTGCAATAAGTTCCTCCTTATAAGTCCCATCCCCTATTAGCAGCAATCTAAAGCAGTCTCCCATTCGTTCTTTAAGTCTTTCCAAACCCTTTAGCATGAAACTAATGTTTTTCTCCTTTTCAAGCCTAGAAATCGATACGAATAAGTACTTTCTGTCCCTAAGATATTTGCTTCGTATTGTATTTACCATATCTATATCATAAGTAAAATCCTCATCAGAAAGTCCGGTTGGTATTATCTCGATATTTGTATTCGTCCCATTTTCCTCTAAGTATTCCTTCATGCTACCTGTTGGTGCCAGCACCAAGTCACAGCGGTTCGTAAATATTCTATTGTGTAACCTTACTACTTTCTCACTTCCAACATATAAATGATATAATTGGTCCCGCTTACCGGTTTCAATATTATGATTATAATGCCTTAGCAAATAATCATAGGGCTTTAGATAATGAAGATACATCTCATATCGAGTATGATATGTAAATACTACCGGGATCTTATATTTCTTACCTAGATATAGTGCCGTATAGCCCATAAGTACTGGGTGATGAACATGAATAAGATCAAAGGAAATAATTTCAAACTTCTTTTCAACACTTCTATCAAATATATCCGGAACAACAAATTCTCCCCTTATTTTTTTCTTTCTAGAACGATAACGAATTACATAGGGCTCATCTTCCTGAACTTCATAGCTTGGAGCAAAGATATATACCTCATGTCCAAGGCTCCTTAAACCTTCTGATAGTCTTTCGATTGATATTGGAACACCTCCGACAAAGGGTTTATAGTTATTTGTTAGCATTGCGATACGCATAAACTTCTCCTTTCACTCTCCTAGCCCAGAACGGTAAATGCAGCTTCACCAAAAAGATATCCAGCTCCTACAAACACCAAATTCCACACAAGAATCCCCATAACAGATGCAATGGTGTAACCATAGAAGCTTAGCCTTAGAACCCCCGCTGGTATAGATATTACTGTTCTAAGTACAGGTATCAGCTTACTTAAGAAAATGCCCATATAACCCTTATTTCTCAAAGTCTCTAGCGTTCTATCAATAGTCTTTTTATGCTTTGGAAATCTCTTTAGGTATTTCTGTAAAAAGATATCACCACCATATCTACCAATAAAATATAGTATCCAACTACCACAAAGGCCTGCCAAAACCGACAATAATAATGCTGGAACAAATCCAATATTTCCTCTAGATGCCCATATACCTGCCAAAGGCATAATAACACCCGAGGGAAATCCAGGCATATTCATATACTCCAGTAACACAATAACAAATATAACGATAACTCCATACTTTTCAAAATAGCTAGTCACTGTCTGAATGTCCATTTCATTTCCTTTTTCATTGAAGACCGGGAGAAGATAAGAGGACGTTTCCCACGTCTTATTATAAATAGAATT
>JAQVQL010000258.1 GCA_028701595.1 Herbinix sp. | reverse complement strand
ATATAGGTTCTTTTGTTATGTAAAAATCTGATGAAAAAATTTGAATACCTTCTAAGTGATTTGGACTAAATTATTGTTGACAACTTAACACTTGTTAAATATAATTATAACAACTGTTAAGTGATTTATTGGTAAGAAAGAAAAGGTGAGTATGAAAAAAGAAAAGAAGGACACGAAACAGCTTATTTTAGATACGGCTTTGGAGTTATTTTCAAAGCGAGGTTATAGTGCTGTATCAATTCGAGATATTAGCGGTAAATTAGGGCTTAAAGAAAGTGCAATATACTATCATTTTAAAAACAAGCAAGATATTTTTGATGTGCTATGCCAGTCCTTTGAAAATGTAATTTATTCTATACCACCTAATTTTGCAGCAGAGATGGCTAAGGTTACTAAGGTGGAAAAAGAGGCATTTTTGATGGTATGCCATAGTTACTTTACAAATTACCTTATGGAGGAGAGGGTGAATCAATTTCTTAGAATGTTAATTATTGAGCATGGAATAAATGAAGTTGCAGCTAAGATGTATCACAGGATGATGTATGATGAAGCGGTAGATAATCAGATCCTTATATTCAACTGGTTGGTGCAGCTGGGATTTTTAAAGACAGACAATGTGGAACGAATGGTAATGGATTACCATGCAATGGTAGTATATTTGTTTCATAGATATTTGATATGTGGAGAGATAACAGATAAGGTTAAACGGACTATAGCAGAGGAATTAACAAAACACATAGATCATTTTTTGGAAAGATACGGTACATGTAAGGAGGGGAAATAAATGCAGGATATTATTAGGACAGCGGGCTTAACTAAGGCATACAAAGGAGTACCAGTGGTATCTGATGTTGATTTGAATGTGAAAAAAGGAGAAATATATGGATTTATAGGGAGAAATGGTGCAGGCAAGACGACGACTATTAGAATGATACTTAACTTAACTAAACCAACTAGTGGACATGTTGAACTTTTTGGGGAGACTACAACTGATAAGAACATGTATAACAATTTAAGAAAAATAGGGGCGATTATTGAAAGTCCTGGCTTTTATATGAATCTTTCAGCTAGAGAGAATCTAGACATTCAACGATTAATGATGGATGCTTCTGATAAAGCCAGCATAGACAGAGTTCTTGCAACGGTTGGATTGTCTGAGGAGGCTAATAAGAGAGTTAGCAAATACTCACTTGGAATGAGGCAGAGATTAGGGATTGCAAGAGCATTATTACATAAACCTGAATTGCTATTACTTGATGAGCCAACTAATGGGTTGGATCCTCAAGGCGTGGTAGAAATTCGTGAACTTCTACTAAGTATAGCAGCAGAAGGAACGACGATTCTCGTATCTTCACATATTCTATCTGAAGTTGAGAAGATAGTCACTCGAATAGGAATACTGAACAAAGGAAAGCTCTTAGAAGAATTAAGTAAAGATAATTTTCAGACTAAATGCAAGCAAACCACAGTATATAAAGTGAATTCTGTTGAAAAGGCAGCAACACTTATTAAGCAGTATCTTAGTATTGATGATTTATCGATATTAGGAGATACTATTTCCTTTTCTTCAATCGAACAGGTTGGGAATGCAAAGCTTAATAAGATATTAATTGATAATGATATAGAGATTATTGAGAGCAAGATTATTAGATCTTCCCTGGAAGATTACTTTTTAGAGATTACGGGTGCATGAGGGGGAGGGCATTATATTGAAAAAGATGATTGGTCTTGAAATTAAGAAAATTAGACATACGTTTTTACAGCCTCTGATATTATTATCGCTAATAGGACCACTTTTAATGATTACAGTGATAAATGCGATAGATAGTGATAAGACGTTTTTAGAGGTGGTAGTCAGCAACAGCGTATTTGTACAGATGATACCTTTTGCCGTGACTGTAATATTTGGGTGCTTTATAGTAGCCA
Organism: Herbinix sp.; assembly: GCA_028701595.1. Taxonomy (GTDB): domain Bacteria; phylum Bacillota; class Clostridia; order Lachnospirales; family Lachnospiraceae; genus Mobilitalea. The sequence goes on along the minus strand of JAQVQL010000258.1, from coordinate 1,883 downwards.
GGGAATATAAGGAGAACATGATGGTATATCTAAAAATTATGCCACATTCACAGGTCAAAATAATGTTCTCAAAGATAATTGTAATTGTATTAGAACTGTGGTTAACTCAGATCATTACATTTATAATGCTGTTTTTGATAAATACAGTGATTGAAGGATATGATATTGATATTTTACTCAAATACATAGGAGCGGGATTAATAAGTGCAACAACATTTAGCTGTCTTGTTCCCTTGATAGTATTTATAAGCCTTTTAAGACGGAACTTTTCTGGCTCAGCACTTATACTATTAATAATATTCATGATGACTTTTCCATTTATTTTTTCGGAAAACGGATATATATTTCCACACTTATTGCCAATGATTCTGGTAGCAAAGTCATTTGGAAGTTCAGTATATAATAAGATAAGCTTTTTGGGTGGGACGTTAATATTAATAGGAATAGCTACAATATTTTACTGCTTATCAATTAGAATAGCGAAAAAGAAGGAATAAATAGGCATGGGAAGACTTTTACAGGCAGAACTTAAAAAATTACGTTCCTTAAATATTTGGTGGTTGGTTATTACAGGTGGAATATTGCCGGGGATAATCACCTACCTGACATTTTATAATCAAGAAAATCCTGAATGGCTTGGATTTACAAACATGTCATTGCTTTCATTTAATGTCCAATCACTACTTACTTTCGCAACCTTTGCGACCTATATGTGGGCAAGAGAGTATGAAGAAAATATTATGGAACAGGTATTGTGTTATCCATACCCGAGGTTTTATTTGGTACTCGTTAAGGTGATAGTTCTATTTTTTGTAGTAGCATTTACTACGGCTTTCTTCTTTTGTACCACACATCTTGTGGGTAAGGCTATGTTTGGAACGATGATGCCAGGAGAATTGATGTGGAAGCTTATGAAAACACTAATAAATACTGGAATTATGCATTTTTTACTTATACCTATGTATTTATGTATTGCTATGGTGACTAAAATATCTATATCAGGCTTGATCTTTGGCATTACTAATATGTGTATCTGCATGGCACTTAGCCATACAAGCATTGTTCAATATATCCCACAATGTATACCCTATGTAATTGGTGATAGTCAATTGGGGATGAATTCATTGAAGGTAGATAATGGTTTATGGGTGTATTATATTATTCTAGTAGGGATCTTTATAGTGTCTATGATTTTAACGAAGCTACTGGCAGACAAGTTGAAAAAGTAGTATTCTGTATAAGAATGTTATAATAGCAATGATATTTGACAAAATAAGGTTGATAAATAAACGGATGATTTGTATACTATAAATGAACATAAGAAATAAAATAGTAGATATGGAAGGATGGGATATCTATGCCAGAATATAAGGTTATATTTCATATTGATGAAACTAATAAGTGGGAACTTCTGTTGGGTAATGTTCGTAACCTGCTAAATGGTATGGATAATGAGAAAGTAATTATTGAAGTTTTGGCTAATTCAGAGGCAGTTAAGTATTATGTTAAAAATCCAGATTCAGATGCAATCATTAATACCATGGAAAGTTTAAATATAAAAGGAGTAAAATTTGTAGCCTGTAACAATGCATTAATGGCATATAAAATAAATAAAGACAATATTATTCACTTTGTAGAAATTGTTCCAGCTGGAGTTGTGGAACTTGTAAAGAAACAAAGTATAGGGTACGTTTATATAAAACCATAGAAATAGTTGGGAGTTGTGCGAGACATGATAGGATTAAAAAAAGATACGGTAAAGCTGTTTAACCATGAGAAAGAATGGGAGATTGAAGCCGAGAAAACAATTCTTTGTTTGTATAAGATTTTAGGTGCTGTTGCAAGGGATATACAACACGTGGGTAGCACAGCTATACCTACTA
>JAQVQL010000029.1 GCA_028701595.1 Herbinix sp. | reverse complement strand
TTGCTCAATCCTTTAAATTATTATCTAAGAAATGTTGGAATATAAATTGTAGAGCCGTATACGAGACCCGTACGTACGGTTCAATGAGAGGGAAATAATTCTTAGCAATTATTTCTCTACTCTATTATTAGCCTTGATAATCTATGACATCAAGCCATCTATGCAAGAACTCCTTTTTTTTCTCATTGGCTGTAAGTAATTGCAGTGCAGCAACGATAGGCAGCCACTTCTGAACATATTGGAGAGCAGTATCACTTTTTTTACAGAAGAGCTTAATATACTTATCGGCAAGCTCAGGATAGTATAGGGTCATTTTAAGGTAGGTAGTAGCCACGTCTCCACTGGCATTGCCCTGAGTTGCGTGAGACCAGTCTATAATATAAGCACCTGAATCATTAATTATTATGTTTGATGGTAGAAAGTCACCATGACATAGCTTTGTATGCTTGGGCATGCTGTCTAAGCGCATTAACAACTCATATTTCGTAGTGGCATCTAAATCCTTAACACTTTGTATTCTGTCTACCAATTTATCCTTTAGTTTGTTTAACAGTGGAGAAGTTTTAGTATGCATTTCTATCTGTAAATTAACAAATAGTTCTAGTAACTCATCAGTCTTTTCCGGATTATTATTGATAATCTGATCAAGAGTCTGGCCAGGGATATAATCCATTGTAATACTCCAACAACCGTCAATGTTACCAACTGATAGTATTTTAGGTATTTTTAGCCCAGTTTCCTCAACTCGGGATTGATTTAGGGCTTCATTTAAAATTAGAGACTTTGAATAACCCTCTTCAAATACTTTAATTACAGTATCTTCATAATGATATATAGTTTTGTTTTCTCTTGTGGCTAATATATGATCCAGCTTCATAGTAAAATCCCCTTTCAACTATTATGAATTAATATAGCTTCTGCAAAGTTCCTTGTAGCAATAGTATAACAGATAAAGAACTAGTCTCCATAATAAGCCCTGATATACATTTCCTTTATTTCGCTCATCAATGGATATCTTGGATTAGCACCAGTACACTGGTCATCAAAAGCCTGTTCAACCATTTCATCTAATGATGCTAGATAAGTCTTTTCGTCAATACCATAGTCCTGGATAGATTTCTTAATGTCAATACTTTCCTTAAGCTTTCCTATGGCTAATAGCAGATTGTTGAAGGTGTCCATATCGTCTTTTCCGCTTACACCTATGAAGTTAGCTACGTCAACATAACGTTCTAGGATATTAGGATATTCATATTGTGAGAAAGCCCCCATCTTCGTTGGACGTTCAGAGATGTTGAATTTCATTACTTCTTCTATCAATAATGCATTTGCTATACCATGGGGTAGATTATGGAATGCACCCAGTTTATGTGCCATTGAATGACAGACACCAAGAAATGCATTAGCAAAAGCCATGCCTGATATTGTTGAGGCATTAGCCATTTTCTCTCTTGCCTTGACATTGGTCCCATCCTCGTAAGCTGTTGGTAAGAACATGAAAATGTTTTTAAGTGCCTTTAATGCCAAACCATCAGTATAATCAGATGCCAACATGGAGGCATAAGCCTCAAGGGCGTGGGTCATGGCATCAATTCCAGAAGCTGCGGTTAAGCCCTTAGGCTGTGTCATCATATTATCAGTATCTATAATCGCCATATTAGGAAGTAATTCATAGTCAGCCAGTGGGTATTTCACACCCGTGGAATCATCGGTTATAACTGCAAAGGGTGTTACCTCAGAGCCTGTGCCAGAGGAGGTGGGAATTGCAACAAAGTAAGCCTTTTCACCCATTTTAGGAAAGGTGTATATTCTTTTGCGAATATCCATAAAGCGCATAGCCATATCCTGAAAATCAACATCTGGATGCTCATACATAAGCCACATTATTTTAGCGGCATCCATTGGAGAGCCACCACCAAAGGCAATGATTACATCAGGCTCGAAGGAGGCCATAGCTGTTGCACCTTCTCTTGCGCAGGCCAAGGTTGGATCCGGCTCAACATTAAAGAAACAAGTATGAGTGATTCCCATGGAAGCTAATTTATCAGTAATGGGCTTTACATTTCCATTTTTATAAAGAAAGTTGTCCGTTACTATAAAGGCCTTTTTCTTGCCCATAATAGTTCCAAGCTCATCAAGTGCTACAGGCATACTTCCCTTCTTAAAATAAATCTTCTCCGGAGCCCTAAACCAAAGCATATTTTCTCTCCTTTCGGCGACAGTTTTGATATTAAGTAAATGCATAACGCCTACATTATCTGAAACTGAGTTACCTCCCCAAGAACCACAGCCGAGGGTAAGGGATGGTGCCAATTTAAAGTTATACAGGTCACCGATACCACCATGAGCGGCAGGTGTATTGATTAAGATACGGCAGGTTTTCATTGCTTCTGAATACCTAGAAATTTTATTAGTTTGGTGAGTATCTATAAATAATGACGCTGTATGTCCATAGCCACCATCGGCAACCAGCTGTTCAGCTTTCGATATTGCATCATCAAAGGTTTTGGCCTTGTATAAAGCCAGCACAGGAGAAAGCTTCTCATGGGCAAATTCTTCTGATATATCGACGCTTTCTACCTCGCCTATTAAGACCTTAGTGTCATAAGGAACTTTGATACCGGACAAATTGGCTATAGTTACAGCACTTTGTCCTACAATTTTAGCATTGAGTGAGCCGTTTATTATTATAGTTTTTCTAGCCTTTTCAAGTTCCTCTGGATTTAATATATAGCATCCACGATATGCAAATTCTTCTTTAACTTTATCATATATACTATCAATCACCGTTACTGACTGCTCAGAAGCGCATATCATACCATTATCAAAGGTTTTTGATAATATTATGGAGCTGACTGCCTGTTTAATATCTGCGCTGTCATCAATAATAACAGGGGTATTACCAGCACCTACACCAATAGCAGGCTTGCCTGAGGAATAGGCTGATTTCACCATCCCCGGTCCTCCAGTTGCTAAGATGGTGTCACAGTTTTTCATAACCTCATTAGTAAGCTCTAAGGAGGGAACGGCTATCCACCCAATAATAGCTTTTGGTGCACCAGCAGCTATAGCAGCCTCTAATAATATTTTTGCAGTCTCTATAGTGCAGCCTTTAGCCCTTGGATGAGGAGAAAGGATAATTGCATTTCTTGTTTTTATTGATAATAATATCTTGAAGATAGCAGTTGATGTAGGATTGGTTGTTGGGATGACTGCAGCAATCAAACCAAGAGGATTAGCAATCTTTTTAATTCCAAAGGCAGGGTCTTCTTCGATGACACCACAGGTCTTGGTATCCCTGTATGCGTTATATACATATTCTGAAGCATAATGGTTTTTGATAACCTTATCTTCGACGATACCCATACCTGTTTCTTCTACGGCCATTTTAGCAAGAGAAATTCTGTGTTTGTTGGCAGCAACAGAAGCAGCGAAGAAAATTTTATCTACCTCTTCTTGTGAATAAGATGCAAATAGTCTCTGAGCTTCTTTCATTTCATTCATTTTACTTAGAAGGGCATCAACTGAATCGATTACAGTTGTAGCTTTTTCTATTGTATTAGTTATTGTAGAGTCTCTCTTTGTCATATGATATCCTCCTTGTGATAGCCTTGTTAGATTGTTAAAATATTAACAATTAAATTATAAGGTATAGAAGGATATCTGTCAATTAACTAAAATATACAATAATTTTTGCATAAAGAGGGTTTTGTCAGTGATATTTGATATTTTAGGTATGTTCAAAAAAGGACTACTTGTATGGGTTTGTTCCCATATAAGTAGTCCTTTTATTACTTAATAAATTTTGTGATAAATTAATCTGATTTACGACAACCCCAATTGATTACATGAATATATTCAGGATCAATAGTTCAACAAATCCAACTGCCCAGGCAATGGTTGTGGAGATTGACCATACACGTATCTGTTCTTTGGTTTCCGAGATGCCGCTTAATCTGTTTACTACCCAGTAGAAGCTATCATTAAAATATGAGAAGAACAATGAACCTATACAAGCTGCAAATGCACCCAATAGCATATTTCCACCTGCTGCTTCAACGATTGGAGCAGTGATTCCTGCGGCTGTTATCATAGCTACTGTTCCTGAACCCTGTACGAAGCGAACCAAGGTAGCAATTATAAATGGAAGAATGATGATAGGAATTGATGTAGCAGCCATTCCTTCGGCAATATAATCACCTACGCCTGCGGCCTTAATAACCTGACCTAGAGCACCGCCACCACCGGTTACAAATATTATGATACCCGCTGATTTCATACTATCTTCTAAATCATTGATAACATTTTTTCTCTTCTGACCTACTGTCAATGTATAGATTGCTATGACTAAACCTATAGCTACAGCTATTACAGGTTGTCCTAGGAAGATTAGTACTCCGTAAAACCCATCAGTTAGTTTCATTGCATTTAGTACCGTATTAAGTAGTATTAGTAAGATAGGAACAACAAGCGGTAAGAATGATAAGAATGCTGATGGGGTCTTGCGATTTTCATCGAGGATATTCTCATATGTTGGTTTCTGATAATCCGGTCTTACCCAAGTATCGGGTTCTTCACCAGGTAACTGGTATATCTGCTTGTTCATATACTTGGCATAGAAAGTAACGGCAAGAGACATCGGAATGGCTAATACTATACCCAACAATATAAACTGACCAACATCCACTCCAAAGGTACCAGCCACGCCCAATGGACCAGGGGTCGGTGGTATAAGTGAGTGTGTAATTACGAGTCCTCCAGCGAGGGATATGGATAGAGCTACTATTGATTTCTTAGTTTTACGAGAAAGAGCCTTTGCCAAGGGAGATAGGATAACAAAGCCTGAATCACAAAAGATTGGTATGGATACTAGGAAGCCTGTGATTGAAAGTGCCCATTCCTCACGTCCTTTGCCGAATAGCTTTAGGAAGGTTAGAGCCATTTTTTCTGCCGCACCCGATAGTTCAAGCATTTTACCCATCATTACACCGAATCCTATAATGATACCTATGCTTCCTAAGGTGCCTCCAAAACCTGAAGTAATTGCACTTATGGTTGCAGAAGGTTCAAGACCTCCTACTATGCCTACAATTACAGCAGCAATAATTAATGCTAAAAATACATGAATTTTTGTCTTAAGGATCATAAGAATAAGTGCAAGTATTCCGATACCTAATCCTATTAACATCTGCGAACCTGATACATTTACGTCCATAATACCTCTCCTTTCATATAACTTCTTATAAAGATTGCTTTGTAAAATATGGAGAATACTTTGCTCCTAAAAGAATAGCCTCTACCATACTTATTTCACTTGCAATTCCTTTTCCAGCTATATCCATTGCAGTTACGTGATCTACAGAGGTTCTAAGAATAGGCATACCACCTGTGATAGCAATGGTTCTATCAAAATCTAAGGTTTTAGTGGCAATATGACCTTGATCATGATATAGGGATAAGACACTGTTAAAACGTCCTTGTAATGCCATGTGGAAAACTGAATCTGCACCGATGGGTCCAACAACATCATAGCCTTCAGCCTGAAGTTCTTCAACAGCGGGAGTTACATGATTAACTTCTTCATATCCAAATAAGCCGTGTTCGCCACTATGAGGATTAAGTCCTGCGATTGCCATGGTGCCGTCCTTTACTCCAAGAGTATCAAGTACTTCCTTACATCTCTTTACATAATCCTTAATCCGATCTTTTGTTACTAAATCGCAAGCCTCTCTTAAGGATACATGGCGGGTTAGGAAGAAGACTCTCATTCCTCTAACCTCGAACATGGTGAGTGGATCTTCTGTACCTGTTAATGCTCCGAATATCTCAGTATGACCTATAAAATCTATACCACCTGCCTTCAAGGATTCTTTGTTAATAGGAGTAGTAGAGACAGCATCTACTTCTCCCAAATTGGCAAGCTCAATGCTTTTTGCAATATATTCATAAGCTGCTTTACCACACATACCACTCACTTCACCAAGCCTAAAATCATTCATATTTACATTATCTAAATCAATAAGATTTAATACATTTTCCTCGAATACACCTTCACTAGACTTTTTAATTACGTTTATTTTTAATGGTATTTTTGTAAATGCAATTGCATCCTCCATTACCTTTTTGTCCCCGATAATAATGCAGCGGGCAGCTTGGAATACATCCTTATTCGCAATTGACTTTACAACAATCTCTGGTCCGATTCCTGCGGGGTCGCCTATTGGAACTGCAATTAATGGTTTCATATCATTCACCATTCCTTTCGTCATTATTATTTTTTTCAAATATCCTTATTAGTGTTTACTATAGATGCTTATATATTTTTTATTTCATATAAATAATTCTATATATGGAATTACATATATAATTTTTCCTTTAAATAATGGATGCATTGGTTCAGGGAATTCTTATCTCCAGCCATACCACCCTTTGTGACAACATTTAGACCATTAAAATCACCGCCGATAAATTCTCCGTAGGAAGCCAAGGGAACAACCTCATCAAGTAAGCGAATACCATAGGTTTGAAATCTTTTACTTATAGCGACAGTAATATCACCACCGCTGGTATAGAGCCCTTTAAAGTCTGTATTCTTGGATAATATCTGATATGTTATTTCAGCTAATGAGTTGTTAATTAGGTTGCTGACATCCTCTGTGGATATATTGAAGCGTCGGGCGTAACTATCAAGATCCAGCCTGTTTTCAGGCATAATACCATCACCTATAACAGTACAGACCTCGTAATCAGAGCAATTACTGATAATCTCATCAACAACACGGATTATTTCCTTGGTTCTTCGGTCTGCGCTTTCTATCAGCTCTCTGGTATCTACATATACATTGTAAAATTTTTGTGACAAAAAGAGCTCGTCCACCTGTAGCTTCGCTACTTCATTAACACTGCCGATAGTTGCAAGAACCTTATTCTTGCTCTTGTTTTCATTAGGAGTAATGAGCTTTCTTGAAATAGCTGCTGTAAATGTACCCGGATCAACAGCAACAAAGTGTAAACCACTATCAATCACGCCGCTAGCAATAACGTCTAAGTCCTCCTTGGAAATACAGTCGAAAATAATCGTTCGAATACCTTTCAGCTTAAATTCTCTAATTTTATTGGCTATATGTTCTTTTCCCTTCATTATGTCACCAATAAAAAGTGATGTAACGGGATACTTTGTCTGTTTCTCAAATACCTCTCTTACGGAGGACGTTCTCACTGGATTCTTAGGATCTGTTGCGGCAGCTGTCTTATGCAGAGGGACTGTATTTACTAGCATATAACCCCCTGAAACAATACGGTTCGCTTCGGGAAAGCATGGAGCCACAATTGCAATAAATTCCTCACCCAAAGCATCTAATATAGCATCGGTTTCACTTCCTAAGTTGCCTCTTAATGTGCTGTCTATACGCTTGGAATATACCTTGACATTGTCATTTTTAAGAAGCTTAGCTACATTATAAACCCGATTATAAGCTATAGATGATTCGATCGCCCTGCTGTCAGTTGGATATATAATACAGTCACTATCCGATAGCAGCTTTAAATCTAACCTTTCAGAGTTTAGAACCGTATATGCATTATAGTTAGACTTTTTCAGTAACACACCGGTTGCATTGGCACCGGTCAAGTCATCCGCAATTACTATGCACTGTGCCATTTTATTAATCCTCCTCATTGATTATTCTTATAACATAATTTACAACGGAGGATTTATCCTCCTCATTGATTATTCTTATAACATAATTTACAACGGAGGATTTATCCTCCTCATTGATTATTCTTATAACATAATTTACAACGGAGGATTTATCCTCCTCATCAATTATTTTTATTTTTTACTAATAGAGTAAATTTATCCTTACTTAAATAGTAATAATATTGATATTTTGATTTTTTAACTTATTGTTTTCCTTCTCGCTAAATACTCTGTTAGTTATAACTCCGACATAATCTGATAAATGATTCACCTTAAGTAATGCTTGTTTGCCGAATTTACTACTGTCAACAACCAGATAAGGGCGATTGCTGTATTTGCAGACAGTTCGCTTAAAGACTGCCTTGTTAGAGGTTGGTGTTAATACATTGAATTCGTTATCAATTGAAGCAGCACCAATAAATGCTATTTCTGTTCTCATATTTTCCATCATGTGAATTGCAAAATCTCCAACCATGCTACAGGTTGATTTTTGAACCGTACCTCCACATAGTATGAGCCTTACGTTAGTTCCAATTAAAAACCTTGCAATTTCAATATCATTAGTAATAATAGCTATGGAAGGAATGTCGCAGATTAGCTTTGCGATTTCATAGGTGGTTGTTCCTGCATCCAAGAAGACAGTGTCACCTTTTCTTACCATCTTAGAGCATTTTTGTGCGATTTTTATCTTTTCTTCAATTTGTAATGTTCTTTTTTCCTGGTAGGATACTTCTTTTTTTAGGATTGCTCCTCCGTGGCATCTTTCTAAAACACCATCATTTTTCAGACGTTCAAGATCCCTGCGAACTGTCATAAGACTGACATCAAGTTCTTTTGCCAGCTCATCCACCCGCACGGTTGTCTTTTCCTTTATAATATCTATTATCTTGGAAATTCTTTCTTCAGCAAGCATCCTCATATCTCCTATAGAAATGTTATATATTTATCATATTTGTTTGAATATGTTCTTATAATTGAAATTATAAAGCGTTTGTATAGAAAGTCAAGAAGTTGTTATTATTTGTTCGTTTTATTATTTTTTTCAATTTATAAATAAAAAAACGAACAAAATATGGCTTAAAGCCCCATTAATTTCTTATTATTTTATATTTTTATTTTTATATGTTTGTATGTAGGCTATATTCTTAAGAAGATTTACAGGCCGAAGCGAGTATGTTATATTAGAACAATAGAAGGTTATGAAGATATATATTTATAATAAATGAACACATAAAATTATAATAGAAAAGGGGATAAGCATGAAAAAATTCACATTTTCACAGATAGAATATGTAAGGCCTGACTTTGATATGCTGAAAGAGGAATGCCTTAGCATGGTAGATAAGATTAAAAATGCCAAAGAATATAGTGATATACAAGCAGTGCTTAAAAGAAGTGAGCAGATATTTAGCACAGCAACTACAATGCATACAGTGGCCTATATCAGAAATACTCTTGATACTACTGATGAGTTTTATGAGAAGGAAGTAGAGTATAATGATGAGCATTTTGCAGCTTTAGGCGTTGAATCTACTATGTTAAGTAAAGCGCTGTTGGCATGCGAATATACAGATGATATTAATACCGAATATGGACCAGAATATCTTGTGAAAGTAAGATTAGAAGTAGATAAGTTTAAGGATGAGCTTGTACCATACATACAGCAGGAATCTAAGCTTACTATGCGTTATCAGAAGCTTATGGCTATGGCTAAGATTGAATTTGATGGTCAAACCCTTAATCTTTATGGAATTCAAAAGTATTTTGAGCATTCAGATAGGGCTACCCGTAAGGCTGCCTTTAAAGCTTACTCTGATTTTTATTTCTCCAATGAAGAGGAAATGGAAGAAATCTTTGGAGAGCTTATAAGTATTAGAAATACAATGGGACAGGTATTGGGCTATGATAATTACTTACCGCTTGGCTATATGCAACAAGGTCGCATCGATTATGGCCAAAAGGAAGTAGCTGCTTTTCGTGAGCAGGTGAGAAGAGAGCTTGTTCCCTTGTGTGAAACGCTTTATACCGCACAGGCTAAAAGGATTGGTGTCTCCAAGCTTTTTGCTTATGATGAGAGATTCATATATCCTGATGGTAATGCAAATCCCATAGGAGACGAGGATTATCTGGTTAAGGAAGCACAGAAGATGTATCATGATATGAGCCCTGAAACGGCTGAGTTTATTGATTTTATGATTGAACATGAGCTTATGGATTTAAAGAATAAACCAAACAAAGCATCTACAGGCTATATGACAGAGCTGACAGATTATAAAGCACCATATGTATTTTCTTGCTTTAATCAAACCAAATTCGATATAGAGGTTTTAACTCATGAGCTTGGCCATGCATTTGCAGGGTATGAGGCTATGAGAACGCAAAAATGCTTAGAATATCATACACCAAGCACTGATATTGCCGAAATTCATTCTATGGCTATGGAGCAGTTTTCTTATCCATATGCCGAACAATTCTTTGGTGAGAATGCAGATAAGTTTAGATTTGCACATTTACAGGATGCTATTACCTTTGTTCCTTTTGGTGTCGCAGTGGACGAATTCCAGCATATTATGTATGAGAAGCCAGAACTAACTCCCAAGGAGCGTACCTATGAGTGGCATAAGCTTGAGAAGAAGTATATGCCATGGCGCAGCTATGAGGATGATGAGTTTATGGAAAGAGGTGGCTATTGGTACCATAAGTTGCATATATTCCTTTATCCTTTTTACTATATTAATTATACACTGACAACCATGGGAGCAATGGAATTAAAGAAAAGGTATGCCCAGAATAAGGAGGAGACATGGAAGGACTACCTGGCACTTTGTAAGGCGGGTGGAAGTACAAATTATTTAAGTCTGCTTAAATTGGCTAATCTTTCTGTACCTTTTGAGGAGGGAAGTGTAGCGAATGCTATCTCTTATGCTAAAGAGGAGCTTCTCAAACAATTATAATAATTAATATAAAAGGCTACCGGTTAATTTTCCGGTAGCCTTTTCAATGATTATTATTAATTTATACGCTTTTGCTGTATTAATATTTCTATAGTTCTTCGGCGATACCCAATACCGCAATACCTATCATAACCAGTATAATCAATGTATAATGCCGCTTGCTTAACTTCTCCTTTAAGAAGATTCTAGATAATATAACAGATACAATACTGTAGGATGCAATAAGGGGTGCTGCCACTACAGCGTTACGTGACATGGCGAATACATAGAAGAATTGCCCTGCAGTCTCAAATACGGCCGCGGATGTCCTTATTGGCTCCTTAAATATATTAAATTTCTCCTTTTTTATAAGAACAAGATATATTAAAGCAATAATAGCATATAAAAGCCATGTAAACTCATAAGCTAGGAGGGCAGCATCCTCACTTATTAGGCTAAGCTCGTCTAAATATATTCCGTCTGCAATTGTTCCTATAGCATCTATTACGGCATACAAGATGGGAAAAGCTATAGCCAAGACTCCTATCTGATATTTTGGATTCACAATCTCTTTATCGGCTTTCATGGTAGCGTTCTGTAATTTTTTCTCTAGAATCGCCAGACCAATAACACCACCGGTTATCAGCACGATTCCTGCAATTTCAAGAGCTCCCAGCTCCCTAGGAAATAGAAGAATAAGGGCTATTGCAGTTAAGGCACCGGATGAGTTTTGAACAGGCGAGGATATGGACAGCTCAATATATCGCAGTCCTAAGTAACCAATTAACATGGATAATATATAGAAGAAGGATACAGGTAAGTACTTTACCATATCTAGAGGATTAAATGGTATCCCTTTAATAAGCATATAAAGGATAGCATGAATACCCATGACAAGACCAACCATAATCCCTATCTTCATGGTAGAGTATTTATCTTTGCTGTCTGCTCCCTTTTTATAGAAAAGATCAGCAACACCCCATGAGAGAGTAGTTAACAAGGCAAATAAAAACCACATATAATAGACTCCTTATTATGTATTTTAGTAATATGAAAACTCTATTATTATATATGAAAAAAATCCATAAGTCTATTCTTTGCATAATATTTTTTTTGTATTATAATAAAAGGAAAATAAGAATATGAAAAGAGGAGTTGCTTATGCAGAAAATAAATACCACAAAAGCACCTGCGGCAATAGGACCATACAGTCAGGCTGTAATTGTTAACGGAGCCTTATATACATCTGGACAGATTCCTATTAATCCTGAGACTGGTCAAGTCGTAGAGGGGGGAATCAAGGAACAGACCTTACAGGTCATGAAAAATCTACAGGCATTGCTAGAAGAGGCAGGCACATCCACTAAAAACGTTTTTAAGACAACTTGCTTCTTATATGATATGGGGGATTTTGCAGCATTTAATGAGGTATATGGTGAGTATTTTACAGGTAGGCCGGCACGCTCCTGTGTAGCAGTAAAGGATTTACCCAAGGGTGTGTTGGTGGAGGTTGAATTAATAGCGACACTGTAACAAACAGCAAAAAGAGGTGAATTCACAAGAATGTGAAATCGCCTCTTTTGCATAAAATTGAGTAGGTAAAATGGAAGGGGGGGGGTTATATCAATAATTAGTATTAAGCTGATTTAACTTTTGCATAGTTTGCGGCTACCCTATCCCAATTAAGTAGCTCGAAGAAAGCGCTGATGTAATCGCCACGGAGGTTCTTGTATTTAAGATAGTATGCATGCTCCCATACGTCAATACCTAATATGGGGGTCCATCCCTTGTTATCCATAAGAGGATTATCCTGATTTGGACTGGAGGATACCTGTAGCTCTCCGTCCTTATTGGCAGATAGCCAAGCCCAGCCTGAACCAAATCTTCCGACTGCTGCTGAGGTTAGTTTATCCTTTAGGGAGTCAAAGCCACCGAAATCTTTATCAATCCTATTTGCCATATCTCCCGAAGGGGTCTTACTTCCACCGGGTTCAAGGCTATCAAAGTATAGATTATGGTTATAGTAACCGCCTCCGTTATTTCTTACAGCTATCCTTAAAGCTTCATCAGCAATATCTGAAAGCTTTTTCATAACATCCTCAATGGATGCATCCTTAAACTGTGATAATTTCTCAATTGCCCCATTGAGATTATTAGTATAAGCAGCATGGTGCTTTGAATAATGAGTATTCATAGTGAGCTCATCTATATGAGGCTCCAGAGCATTAAAATTATAATTAAGTTCGATTTGTTTATACATATAATAGTCCTCCTTTATATTAAGTAATAAGTGTCAACTAGGTTAAAATATATTAAAGATTGTAAACAATTAAATTGTATACATATTATCTCATAGATTAATATAAAAAGCAAGGGTTAATTTTAATATATTTTTCTATTAGAATTTATTCTATTTACAGCGGATACATACTTTATATATAATTCCTATTATTGCAATATAATCTATTAATTGTTATGATATAGTACATACACATACTTCTGGAGGTGCTGAAGATGAAAACTAGTGACCATACTAAGAGCAGAGAATATAGATTGGGCTATATTTTTATGCTTTGTCTTATGTTGACCGTCTTTGCCTTTACAACTATCAATAAGGTTGAGGCAGCGTCAAAAAAGACTTACACAATTAAAACTTCTAGTTTACCCTACAAGAATAAGTATATAAAAGATTCCAACTACAACGATAAAACAAAGCACTATTATTTACTCAGATCATATCTTGAGCAGTTGGAAAAGGATGGTGGAGGAACATTAACACTAAAGAAGGGCAAGTATATTATTACAAACACCTTATACGTTCCATCAAACGTAGAAATTGTCATAAAAAACGGAGTTAAACTTGTCAAGGGAAAAGACACTGGATCTAAGAAGCTTAAACCATCAAGCTCAATGTTTCAGTTTATTGCCCCTAGTAAAGCCGGTAAGAAATCTATAGCTACGAAATATAAAGGAGAAAGCAATATATCTATAACTGGCGAGGGAACAGCTATTGTAGACTTAAAATATATGAAGGACGCAGTCGGTATGGTTCTTGGACACAATAGTAATATAACAATTCAAGGTATCACCTTTCAGAATATGTATGGTGGAAATATGATAAAGATAGGGGCATCTGCGGATGTAACTATTAAGGATAATGTATTTAAAAATCATAAAACATCAGAATATAAGAACAGACCCGCAATTAACATAGAGGTTCCTGATTCAAAGACAAAAACCTTCTCCTATACTTGGAGTAAAAGTGATAAATATGTGAATCGTAATATAGACATTGAAGGAAACATATTTTCTAATCTAGAAAGTGCCATAGGAACCTTAAAATATACGGAGGGAAAATATAATAAGAATATCAGAATTATAGATAATGATATATCTGATATAAATTATCAAGCAATTCGTATAATAAATTGGGAAGACCTAAACATAGAAAAAAATGAATTCTCAGATATAAGCTACACCTTTATTCATATTAGCGTCACCCTCTAAGTCAAAAATCAAGGGGGCATATGGAGGATACGACGGTGATAGTAATATAAAAATCATAGGTGAGGGAAAGGCTATTATAGACCTTAATTATGTTTTGGATGCCTTAGGAATTGTTCTTGGACATAATAAGGATGTACTTATATCGGGAATAACCTTTCAGAATATGTATAGTGGGCATTTTATTGAGCTTGATGCATCTTTAAATGTCATTATTGAAAACAATGAGTTTAAAAACCACAAAGCTTCTTATGCTGATATCACAAAACGTGTTAAAGAAGCTATAAATGTGGATACTCCTGATGCCACTACGGGAGGGTTTAATCATGTTTGGACTAACCATGACTGTACTCCAAATAAGGATATCTATATAAGAAATAATACCTTTGATAACCTGGAAAGGGCTATAGGAACTCACAAATACTCAGGAGGAAAGTATCACGAGAATGTAAATATTATTGATAATATCATAATGAATACCACATCTGATGCTATACGTGTAATGAATTGGTCTAATCCGGTAATTAAGGGAAATAAAATATCTATGGTTGGTAGTGCTGAAAATCCTAGAAGAGCAGTCTATGTAAGTGGTGTAAAACGCCCTGTAATCACTAAAAATATCTTTGAAGACGCTGCTAAGCCTATACAGATATCACCATGGAAGAATAATGGTAAGGGTGATCAATATGATATTACATATAATGAAGTTACCTATGAAGATTTTGTACTTATGCAGGACAATACCTTAATTCGTGTCCAAGAAAACTTTATTAGGTATAATAAATCTTATCAAGTAACTAAAACCGATACTAAGAAGTACTACATCTATTAGTCATACCTGAAAAGGGGCTGTTTCAACAGCCCCTTTTAAATCTATTCCTCACATAGTAGTAATTAATCAGTTACATATACAGTGCATCTTACCTTAGTTCCGTCCTCCTTGGCATAGATGTAAGCTCTCCCTTTTTTGATGCCAGTAATTCTCCCCTTGGAATCCACGGTGGCAACGTTTGAGTTACTAGTTGACCATTCGGGACTATTTCCTGAGGAAACCTTTGCATCAAGTAATGTATCAGTCCCTAGCTTTATAGTAAGCTCA
>JAQVQL010000257.1 GCA_028701595.1 Herbinix sp. | reverse complement strand
GATAAAAATGGTAAATAACATAAATACTTGGCATTAAAGCACCTATCTGATATACTAACTATCAATATACAGATTATACATAACTATTATGACTACATTCACTAGAAAGGACTTCGACATGAAATACGATACGATAATATTCGATCTTGACGGAACACTTTTAAATACCTTGGATGACTTAAGAGATAGCCTAAATTTTGCCCTAATCGCCCACGGTCATCAGCCTAGAACCTTAGAGGAAGTAAAAAGCTTTATTGGAAATGGTGTTGGAAAGCTGGTTGAGCGAGCTCTTCCTATACATAGTTCCGAGGAAGAGATTAAGCAATGTCTTACCACCTTTACAGAGCATTATGCTAAGAATATGCAGAACAAAACCAGACCATATGATGGAATTATGGAGTTGCTTCTTGACCTTGATAGATATAATTATAAGATTGCTATTGTTTCAAATAAATTTGATGCTGCAGTAAAGGAATTAGCCAAAGAGTACTTTGGTGACTTGATAAATGTAGCCATAGGCGAATCTGAAACAGTTAAAAGGAAACCCGCACCCGATAGTGTCTTTGCCGCAATCAAAGAGCTTGGTTCAGCTATTAACAAAACCATCTTTGTAGGTGATTCTGATACAGATGTAAAAACAGCAAGAAATGCTGGTATTCCCTGTATCGGTGTAACCTGGGGATTTCGCACCCGTGAGGTGTTAAGAAATGAAGGAGCCGATCACCTGATAGATACTCCTAAAGAGCTGCTAACCCTAATATAGAGAAGCTTATGAAAAAGCTAAACATAAAAATGTTTAGCTTTTATTATATATATCATGTATTAAGTTTCTAGCTATTATAAACTATAGTAGCCCATTTTCACCTAGATACTCCTCATACTCCTCTGCCGACATTAGTATTTTTCTAGGCTTAGTCCCCTCTTCAGGTCCAACCACATTAATCTCAGCTAGCTGGTCCATAATTCTTGCAGCACGGTTAAAGCCAATCTTATATACTCTCTGAAGCATACCTATTGAAGCCTTATCCTTTTCTATAATGAATCTTCCTGCCTCAATAAAATAATCATCCCGTTCATTAGCCGCAGCTGTAGCAGCCTCTGCAGCACGGACATTTGAAATAGTCTCCTTAATTTCCTCACTATAGCTTGCCGAATTATTATTTTTGATTAGAAAATCAACGACTGAGCTAACCTCCTTATCCGATACATATGAGCCTTGGATTCTGACAGGCTTTGGATAGCCAGATGGGAAGAAAAGCATATCTCCTTTTCCAAGTAGTTTTTCTGCACCGGATCCGTCGATAATTGTTCTTGAATCTATGGCAGAGGATACAGCAAATGCTATTCTTGAAGGAATATTTGCTTTAATAAGTCCTGTAATTACATTAACCGATGGTCTTTGGGTCGCGATAATCAAATGTATTCCAGCCGCTCTTGCCATCTGTGCCAATCTACATATAGAATCCTCAACCTCACCGGGAGCTACCATCATAAGATCCGAAAGCTCATCGACTATGATAACAATCTGTGGCAGTCTCTGGCAGCTTTCATCATTGAGATAGGCAACCTCTCTCGCCTTCTCATTATATCCCAACAAATCGCGAACTCCAACTTCTGCAAACTTCTTATATCGATCCGTCATCTCTATTACAGCCCAATTAAGTGCGGCTGCAGCCTTCTTTGGATCTGTAACCACCGGAATAAGTAAATGTGGTATCCCGTTATATACATTCAGCTCAACAACCTTAGGATCAATCATAATCATACGAACATCCGAAGGATTTGATTTATAAAGAATACTCATAATTAAGGTGTTAATACATACCGATTTACCAGAGCCTGTTGCACCAGCAATCAATAGATGGGGCATCTTGGCTATATCAGTTATAATAACCTGTCCCCCAATATCTCTTCCTACAGCAAATGCTATGTCAGAGGAATGCTCAGAAAATTCCTTACTCTCAATCATTTCCCTTAATGTCACAACAGAGTTCTCTTTATTCGGTACTTCTATACCAACAGCTGATTTACCGGGTATAGGAGCCTCAATTCTAATCTCTGAGGCAGCAAGATTTAGCTTTATATCATCAGCTAGGCTTGTAATACTTTTAACCTTAACACCCTGCTCAGGCTGTAGTTCATATCTAGTAACAGCGGGACCGCAACTTACATTTGTAACGGTTACATGTACACCAAAGCTTTCTAAAGTATTTTGAAGCTTTACAGCGGTCTCCTTAACGCTTTTCTCAGTCATCTGTCCTCTTCCGCTCTTTGCCTTAGGAGCAGTTAAAAGCTTCATAGGTGGGAATATATATTCCTTCTCTTCCGCAACTTGACTAATATTAAGTTCTTCTACTTCTGTAGAAGCTTTTGTGCTATCAGAGTTAGGGTTTGCTACGCCAGTAGTATTTTCTTGTATTTTATTAGTAGTGTCATTGCCTATTTCTTCTCTTGCTGTAGAATGGTCTTTACCGAACTTTTCCTTAAGCTCGTCCTCGTATGTAGGTATCTCTGCTTGGGTTATATTAATATCTGGGGTCTTACTTGTCCCCTTTTCATAAGTTTCATCAGGTGGAAATAAATGATCCAAATTAACTAATGGAAGCTCGTCCATCTCATCGGCTTGCTTCTTCTTGTTCCTTTTTTCCTTTAGACTTAAGACCTTAGAAGCTTTATCATTCTGTTTATTATTATCACTATAGTCATCAGGCTCAATATCAAATGCTTTCCACGACCTACCATTCTTTCCAGTCCCTTGCTCAGATAAGCTTTCTTGCTCCATCTGCTCCATCTTAAGCTGCCTATATTGTCTTCTTTCATCCATAGTGCGCTTGCTCTTCTTTGCTATTAATTGAATAAGTGCTTTCCCTGTTATTACTATTAAAGAAATCAACATCATTGCTATGAGAATTATGTAAGTGGCAGTAGCTTCAAACATTCCACATAGTATCATTACAAGGATGCCTCCGATAATTCCTCCGCCAATTCTATTGTTACTTGAATATGTATAATATTCAAATATCTTCGTATTAGATTCATATGATATAGTAATCATTTGTATAAACGCCGTTAAGGCTACCAGAAATACTATACCACTTAGTATCTTTCTGCCAGCCGTACGATTTCCGATATTTGATATATAGAAAGCAATTCCAAAAAATAAAATAAATGGTAGAGCATATGCCAATAAACCAATCATGCCAAACAAAAAACCACTGACATATTTTCCAACAATTCCGCTTAAATCAAAATAACTCAAAAATATAAGAATAGAAACGACCATAGCAATTATAAGGATAATTTCATCCTGTACTGCTCCGCTATGCTTTGCTTCTTCATTTCGTTTCTTTTGAGTATTGTTCGTTCTTTTATTTCCGGTGCTCTTCTTAGTTGTGTTCTTCCTAGTTGTGCTTTTCTTGGAAGCCATGAGTCATCCCCCTTATACTTTGTACATCTTCCACATTTTATTATACCTTTAAGACATTTGTTATGCAAGCAAATAAGTTTGTCTCCTACTTATTGCTTAATGATTTTACCAGGGGAATATTCTGCATTCAGATAATCACTCATATCTGTTGTATTAATATTTTGAACAACATAATTTTCACCTTCACGTCGTGCTACTACCCTTCCATGCTTCAATAAAACTTCCTTATATTCAGGCTCGGCTTCTCCCTTAAGGGCAGAATCATTTGCCCTTTGATCTACATAAATTCTTTCTAACGGTACAACAGTATATAACATATAATTGCCTTCTTTCTATAGAAATTAACATGCTCACGCTATTCATATTCATTAATCTTCATCAATCATTCTTTGATTTTTCATCAATCATTTCATTAA
>JAQVQL010000256.1 GCA_028701595.1 Herbinix sp. | reverse complement strand
TAGAGTTCTTAAAATATCAGTGCAAATACTCTTAAAGCATTCCACTCCCATAAATGCCTCCGGATCTATTGCCATAAAGAAATGTCCAAGTGGCATGGGTATTTTGCCACCATCCTCACCAACACCTGATAGCGCACGTAAGAACTGCCCCTGCTGTAATGCAGCAGATAAAATCTCAACCACCGTTGCATAGCCATAGCCTTTATATCCCGCAAGCTCCTCTCCTATACCTCCAAGAGGTGCAAGTGCTGCCTGTCCAGATCCTAAATCCTTTAATATCTGGTTGGAGTCTGTCTTCGCTTCCCCATCTCTTCCAATCACCATGCCGGCAGGTGTAGCTTTTCCGACACGAGAGAAATATTCGATTTTCCCTCTTTGTGTTATGGATGTTGCACAATCTAACACAAATGGAAACTCATCATTAGTAGGTAATCCAAATGTCAGAGGATTTGTTCCCAACATATTCTCTACTCCGAAGGTTGGCGCTATCGAAGGTCTTGCATTGGTTCCTGTAATACCTATACAGCCTTCCTTAGTAGCCATAGTCGCATAGTAACCTGCTATTCCATAATGTGTGGAATTACGTACTGCAACCATGCCAATTCCATATGCCTTAGCTTTACTGATTGCCATATTCATAGCCTTATATCCGATAACCTGGCCCATACCCAGATGTCCGTCAATAACGGCTGTAGTAGGTCCCTCCTTTATTATCTCAAAGTTAGTCACCGGATTCTGAATACCTGCTTTAATACGGTCAAGATAAATTGGCTTAAAACGATTGACTCCGTGGGATTCAATGCCCCTTTTATCAGACTCAAGCAATACATCCGCACAAATACTTGCATCCTCTTTAGGAATGCCATGTTTAATAAAAATCTCAGTAACAAATTTCGTTATTGTCTCCCAATCAACAATATTTGATTTTCTTGTCATACCTTTATCACCAGCTTTCTGAATTTTATGTATCCTTATATGCATATTCTACCAGTTATATCAAATACCGTCCACCAAAATATATAATGGTCTTAGGCATCAACAGGTGATATAATATGAATTGGATATGTAGTAAATGGAAAGGTTAATGTTATATGTTAATCAAAATTATCAAAAAAATAATTCAGATATTATCGCTGCTACTATTATGTATGCTTTTTGTTGGATGTAAAAAAGCAACTCGCCGCAATATTGCTGTCAGCGAACCCCTAGAAAAATCACAAATAACCCGGCTGACTATTGAGAGTAAGCATCTGGATAAGAAAGTCCCATATATCGTATATCTGCCTAAGGGCTACGGTGATGCAACTGAATATCCTGTATGGTATGGACTCCATAGTTATAGCACGAATGAAACAATGTGGATTAACAACGGAATTGCTGATGCTGCCGATGAATTGATAGACAAAGGTGAGATGGAACCTCTGATTATGGTTTTTCCCTTTGTTAAGGACGCCTCTTTAAAAGAAATTGAAGCTGATTTAGAGGACGACGGTAAATTAGATGAAAGAAATGTTGATAAGTTTATAAGTAAGGAGTTGATTCCATACATAGACTCACAATACTTTACCGACACTTCACAGGACGGTCGGTATATAGGTGGTTTTTCTATGGGTGGAATGTTGGCATTAAGAATCGCATTTCATCATACTGATTTATTCACAAAGGTAGGTGGCTATAGTGCTGGAGTATTGTCGAATGATTTTTCAGATAGGCAGTTGGAGAAGTGGTTGTTTCCAAATGATAATATCGATGAGATAGATGATGTTGTCGCATTTGCAGATAAGAAAGGTTTTACTAATCTTAAAATATATTTGGATGCCGGTAATTCTAATGATCCCTTCACCGTCGGACTGCAGTCCTTATATGAAGCACTACAGCTACGCAATATAAGTTCTGAGTTTACTATATATGATGGTGGACATTCATTGCAAACAGACTTTATAAATGATTATCTGAAATTTTACACAGGAATAGAATAAAGATGGTAGCTGGTACAGTTTACATTTTGTAAACTGTACCAGCTACCATTATTAATCTTCACGTTTCATTACTAGTAATTGTCCATCATTACTACCCAGGGTAAGAAATAAGCCATCGCCAGAGATATACACTTTATTAACTATAAAGCCTTCTTTTGGTTTGAGTTCTTCTGATGTCCAGCTTTCACCACCATCATTAGTAGTCAGACAGAAGGCCTTTGTTCCCTCACCGGGCACGATGCCTGAAAATATCATGATTCCGTTGTCCTCATCAGTAAAGCAGATATCAGCTAAGGATACACTTTTCTTGTAGAATCCAGGCTTTCCCTTTTCATCTATTACCCCATAGCTTTCAATATTCAAATCTTTATTTTTCCATGTAAAACCACCGTCAGCTGTTGTGTAAAATAATCCGTTATTAGCCAACAGATACCCATCCTCAGGAGTTCTTAAGCATATGGCTGCAATGCCTTTTACATCCTCCGGTAATTCAAGCTCTGTCCAAGTAGTAGCTCCATCCTCAGTCTTGGCGCATTTTTTAGTAGAAGCAATCCATCCTACCTTATCATCTATGAAGTCAATGCCTAGATGCATGCTAGATAGATTAATATCACTAACCTCACTCCAGGTCTTGCCTCCATCCTTAGTCACCCGTACATTATATCCATTACCACCGGACCAAGCAAGATTCTCATCAACAATATCCAGGCAGTAACGGCACATAGAGCTGTTTTCTGCCTCAGGCCATGTCTGACCTTGGTCATTGCTATAATGT
Source organism: Herbinix sp. (assembly GCA_028701595.1). GTDB lineage: Bacteria > Bacillota > Clostridia > Lachnospirales > Lachnospiraceae > Mobilitalea. Next base: position 1,094 of record JAQVQL010000256.1, on the reverse strand, counting down.
ATTTCTCCACCAAAACCTACTGTAAGTCCGTAGTTCTCATTGAGAAACCCCTCGATATTTGAAGGATGGGTAATACTGCTATCCACTACAATAGCCCATTTTGCAGCAGAGGCTGAGGTTTTCTTACTCTTGGAGCATCCCGTCAGTAAGCTCGCAGCAATCATACTACTTATTAATAAAACACTTAATATCTTTCTTTTCATAATAATAACCCCCTTTTCACTTATTTTACATTTTAAGTGAAGGGGGTTAAATTGCTAATCAGAAATTATATCCTGTTAATCGGAAATACTCTCTATAATGCTATGGATTCATCAAATTTACTCCTATATTCGGATGGAGTGCAACCGGTATGTTTTTTAAATGAACGTAGAAAGTGTGCATCATCCCTATATCCCGTTCTTTCCATAATCTCGTTGATAGAAAGATAGGTTTTTCGTAATAAGGAACAGACTATTTGAATCCTTAGGGTAAATACATATTCCATAACGGTTTTGCCCATGATGGATTTGAATTTTTTATTAAGTGTGGTCTTATTCGTATGAAATTCCTTTGTAATATCCTCCATAGTAATCTTATCATAGTAATGAATGTGCAACCAGCTTATCAGTTCGCTTATCTCATCAGTCATACAGGCAAGATACATTTTCTCATATGCTTTATCCTCATTATATATGGAGTTAGCAACCAAGAGTAGCTCAATAAAGTACGAACGACTGCGACATGGCCAGAAATGGTCATTTTGCTCTGTTAGCTCAGTATCCGTAAGTGTAATAAGCTGTGATACCCGCTTACCAAGATAATGATTGGTATCGCAAGCACCTATGTATTCATCCGAACGATCAAAAAACGGCCTAAAGAAGTACTCGTCGTCTCCTAATTGATTCTTCCAATCCTCAAGACTATCAAATTCAATATATCGCTCAAAGCATGTAGGTTCAAAATACATTATGTCCATCACAAGACCTACCGAATTATTTACCTCGACCATATCAGATTCATTTAGGCACAAAATCATCGGGCTTGTGACTAGCTGACTATTACCACCGTTTCTGAATACTCCAAAGCCTTCCTTGATATATACTATCCTATAT
>JAQVQL010000255.1 GCA_028701595.1 Herbinix sp. | reverse complement strand
GTAATTATTCTTGATGTAATCTGGATTTGGAATGATTATCTTCTACCCAGACTTGTATTATCAAGTAAAACACTTCGTACCATTCCCTTATCAACAGCATCTTTCTTTGGCCAATTTACGATTGAATGGAATCTTGCAATGGCAGGCTTAATGCTGACCATCATCCCGGTAATCATATTCTATCTTGCCGCCCAGAAATATATTGTAAAGGGAGTAGCTGCTGGAGCAGTGAAATTATAAAATAAAGCGCTTATTAAAATAATAAGCGAGAGATTAGACTATACTGGGTCAAATTTACATCGACGGAGGAAACAATGAAACTAAAACATGGTATTTATAAAATTGATAATTTGAGTTTGAATAACAACGATTTAATCGTAAATGAGGCTATTTTTCATAATGCAAATGGATATATAGGAATTAGATCCAATTATGAGGAAGGGTACCCTAATACATATGATTCGATTCGTGGTTCATACATCAACGGTTTCTATGATATTGCTGATATGAGACAGGCAGAGAAGCTATATGGAATGCCAGAAGTCAAGCAGACGATGTTAAATGTTGCAGATACCCAGACAATTTATCTCTCAATTGATGGAGAAAAATTTAGTGTGTTTGAGGGAACAACTCTTTACAGTAAACGTTTTTTGGATATGGAGAAGGGCATTACCGGTCGAAGGATTGTATGGAGATCACCTCAGGGAAAAGAAGTAGAAATTAATATAATAAGGATGACTTCATTCTATCAACTTTCCCTTTTTACAATAGAATATAAAGTAAAAGCATTGAATTTTAAAGGAGATGTCGAATTCTTATCTTACCACAAGAGTGAAGTAAGGAATTATAGTAATAGTGATGATCCTAGAGTAGCAAAGGAGAGTACTTGCTATCTAATTTCAAAGGACAAAGTTATTGATGAGAAGATGTCCTTTCTTACATCCCAAACAAGGCGGTCGGGTTTATCAGTGTGTACTGGAGTAAATCATACCTTATCAAAAGCAGGTAGTATACACACAAGGATGGAAGAAAATAATGTGGTAACCAGTATTCAAACATCAATCGATCAGCAAGAAGAGATTATATTAGTTAAATATTCAGTTTTTACTGATTCGATAGGACAGATAGATTGCTTAGCAAATGCGAAAGAAAAGATGCAGATGGCCTTATCTATACCTCTCGAAGAACATTATAAAGAACAAAGAAGATATTTGAAAAAATACTGGGAAAATTGTCTGATGGAAATTGAGGGAGATGATGATTTAACTACTGCCGTTAATTATAATATGTATCAATTGATTCAATCAGTTGGTAAGGATGAATACTGCAATATTACAGCCAAGGGCTTGAGCGGGGAAGGATATGAAGGACATTATTTTTGGGATACTGAGATGTATATTGAACCCTTCTTTAATCTTACTATGCCGTCTATTACTAGGAATTTAATTGGCTTTCGATATAAGACACTTGATAAGGCACGTGATAACGCCCGTATAATGGGGCATACTAGAGGAGCCTTATATCCCTGGAGAACCATAATGGGCACAGAATGTTCAGGATATTTTCCCTCAGGAGCAGCAGGCTATCATATTAATGGCGACATAGCTTTTTCAATTATCTCATATTACCTGACCACAAAGGATCTAGACCTTCTTGTTGAGAAGGGTGCAGAGATTATCTTTGAAACAGCAAGACTTTGGCTTGAGATAGGGAATTATTATAAGGGAACCTTCAGGATAAATGAGGTTACTGGTCCTGACGAATATACCTGTATGGTTAATAACAATTATTTCACTAATGTGTCTGCACAGTATAATTTGAGATGGGCAAAAAAGTTATATTACATATTGGAAGAGGAGAACAAATTAGCTTTTATAGCAGATAGGATAGGCCTTAGTGAGGAGGAAATAAAAGAATTTGATAAGGCAGCGAATTGTATGTATCTGCCCTTCGATGATGAATTGCAGATAAATCCGCAGGATGATTCCTTTCTAGAGAAAAAGGTCTGGGATATTGCCAATACCCCTAAGGACAAATTCCCCTTACTGTTACATTATCATCCGCTTACCCTCTATAGGCATCAAGTATGCAAGCAGGCAGATACTGTATTAGCACATTTTATTTTTGAAGATGCACAGTCGCTAGAGATTATGAAAAACTCCTTTGATTATTATGAGAAGGTTACCACCCATGATTCCTCTCTATCCACCTGTATCTTTAGTATTATGGCATCTAAACTGGGACTTGAGGAGAAAGCCTATGAGTATTTTGGAGATTCTGCAAAGCTTGATCTTTTTAATATCCATGGTAATACCAAGGACGGTATTCATACAGCCAATATGGGTGGTACTTATATGGCAATTGTATATGGCTTTGCGGGATTGCGGATTAAGGAGAGTGGTATCTATTTTGCTCCTGTAATACCAAAACAATGGAATAAATATCTATTCAGGATTAATTACGAAGACAGCCAGATTGAGGTGGAAATAAATCAAAGGGAAAGCAAATATACCCTACTCAAGGGAAGCCCTAAGATAATCCACGACCATGATAACCAATATAATCTTGAGGATTCGATAGTCTTGAAGAAGGGTGAACAATAATATGAAATATAAGGCAATCATATTTGATTTGGACGGAGTGATTTGTCACACAGATCAATATCATTACCTTGCTTGGAAGCAGCTGGCTGATAGGCTTGGAATATATTTTGATGAGACTATAAATAATAGGCTACGGGGAGTAAGTAGAGATGATAGCCTTGACATAATATTAGAAAGATATAATGGAAAGCCCTTATCTGAGGAGCAAAAAAAAGCTTTAACAGAGGAAAAGAATAATACTTACATTAAGCTTCTTAATAGGATGACCCCTCTGGATCTAAGCAAGGAAGTAAAAGAGACACTTGAATATCTTAAAACGACAGGGATAAAACTTGCAATAGGTTCATCCAGTAAAAATGCAGGTTTGATTTTAGCTCGACTTGGATTAGATAGATGTTTTGACACGATATCTGATGGAAATAATATTAAGAAATCTAAACCGGATCCGGAAGTATTTACTAATGCTGCAAGGAATCTAAAGCTAAATCCTTCTGATTGCTTAGTAGTTGAAGATGCAGCTTCGGGAGTTAAAGCTGCTGCCGCAGCCGGAATGGACTGTGCGGTAATAGGTGATGCGGTGAATTGTAAGCTTGCGACTTATTCACTAGGTACATTTTCTGATATCGTATCTTTTATATGATATATGATTACTTTTAAATTGCCAACCCAAAGGGGAGGCGGTGCTAATGAATTATGTTACATATAGTGACTTGTTTGCTTTTGTATTAATAATTATTGCACTGCTTACCTATTAAGCTAATAGGGACAATAAGCGAAAAAAATAACTGCCCCCTGACTTAGCCGATCTGGTGGGCAGTTACTCCTCCTGTTAACTCTAATATAGCATTGTTATTATCGAAAGTAAAGTAGATTTGTATAAATTATTGTATGATACTTACTGCTTACTAGGATGGTTATCTTATGACTCATCCTTTGAGATGGCTGCCTCTGTATCAATAGCGGTATTTCGTTCTATAGCCTGCTCTATTTCATCCTTGTTCATATAATTGTGCTTGTGTTCGTCGCCAGTCTGAGCTACCTTACCACCCAGAAATCCGGCTATAATAGCCTTAAGATCTATTCCTAATCCGGAAGTTACACCCTCTGTTACCTGAGTTGTTCCGTTGACAATGTCTTGGATTAATTTAGTATTATTACCTTCGCCATACATTGTAATCTTATCAACCTTGGATAGGGGCTGCGCCACATTTTTGGCTATTTCAGGCATCACATTCATAATTATTTCGA
>JAQVQL010000254.1 GCA_028701595.1 Herbinix sp. | reverse complement strand
ATTTAATCGACAGGCTGAGTCTGTATTCTACAGGACGTTATATGTAGTAAATCCATGAAATTCATTTTGATTACCAGCATTAGAGTTTTATTAATTTATGATAGCTTATATGGACAAAAAATTATTGATAATATACAATATGTTATATGGTTTTGTCATACCAACTATATAGATGGGAGTAGAAACATGGATTTTATATTTTATTTTTTAATCGTTGCCTTTGGTTTGGCAATATTTAGTATTGTAAATGAGCATAAGCAAAGGAAGAATCTAATTAAGAGTCTTAAAGATGAATGGGGAACTATACCGGATGCCGAATATACATCTGAGAAAATGGAATCCATAAAATCCTTTTATCATACGCAGAAGGATGAATATATGGATGTTGATGATATAACATGGAACGATCTTGATATGGATGAGATATATTGGAGGATGAATAATACCCAAAGCTCCCTTGGAGAGGAATATCTATATGCCCTCCTTCGTAAGCCTTGCTTTGCACCTGAGGAGCTTGAGGAAAGAAATCGCTTAATAGAGTATTTTCAGTTTCATGAAGAAGAAAGAATAGAGATTCAGACTAAGCTTAATAAGGTCGGAAAGCTTAGGAGAATTTCTGCTTTTGAATATGCTAATAAGCTGAGTGAGCAGGAAGCTAAAAGTAATGCTCCACATTATCTTTCGATTCTTGCTCTACTTATATCCATAGCCTTAGTATTTGTAAATCCATCATTGGGTGTAGGCTTGGTCATATTTTCAATGTCTGTTAATATAGCTACTTATATGAAATTCAAAGGTCAAATTGATAATTTTCTTATGATAATTGCATTTCAACTAAGACTTCTTGATAGTATTGAAGGATTATTAAAGACATCAGTACCTGAATTAGAATATTACAATAAACGCTTAGCCGTGGATATAAAGACCTTTAGGAAATATAAGAGAGGTTCCACTATCTTGGTGGCTAGAAATGTTAGTGGTAGCTTTGTAGAGGCTATGATGGATTATTATCGTATGATAACTCATCATGATCTTATAAAATATAATAATATGTTAAGCTTTTTTAAGACGAATAAGGAAATTATGCTTAGGATATTCAAGATTACAGGCTTTCTTGACTCTATGACTGCTGCCGCTTCCTATCGTGATATGATGGATTATTATTGTACACCTAAACTCTATCAGGATACTAGGCACCCAAGTCTGTCTATTACAAATGTATATCATCCTCTGATTAATGATCCTATACCTAATTCAATTTCTGAGGATAAATGTACATTGCTGACCGGCTCCAATGCTTCTGGTAAATCCACATTTATTAAATCCTTAGCCATTAACCAGATTCTATCACAGACCATATATACATCCCTTAGCCAAGAATTTAAAGCCAGCTATTTTGTTGTATATTCTTCAATGGCCTTAAAGGATAATATTCTAAGTAATGAAAGCTATTTTATAGTTGAAATAAAATCCTTAAAACGAATATTAGATAATTCTAGGGGTAAGTATCCCATCCTTTGCTTTGTGGATGAGGTACTGCGTGGTACCAATACGCTAGAAAGAATTGCGGCATCTTCAAGAATTCTGGCTTCCCTAGCTAAAGAAAATGCACTTTGCTTTGCTGCAACCCATGATATTGAGCTTACCTATATCTTAGAAAAATATTATTCCAACTATCATTTCAGAGAAAGAGTAGAAGGAAATCAGGTTCTCTTTGATTATATGCTACATAAGGGAAGAGCTGTATCAAAGAATGCTATTAAGCTTCTTAATTTACTGGGGTATTCAAAGAATATTATTGAAGATGCAGAAGCTGCCGCAGATGAATATATGAAGACAGGAGAATGGGGTACATTATGATTACAAAAGTAAGTATATATACAGATGGCTCTGCCAGAGGAAATCCAGATGGTCCAGGTGGTTATGGTACTGTTATTGAGTTCATAGATTCTAAGGGAAACGAACATGTCAGAGAGTATAGTGCCGGCTATAAGAAGACCACCAATAATCGAATGGAGCTTATGGCAGCAATAGTAGGTCTTGAAGCTCTGACGAGGCCTTGTAATATAACTCTATATTCAGATTCTCAATATCTTGTCAAGGCTTTTAACGAGCATTGGCTGGATGGCTGGATTAAGAAGGGATGGAAGAGAGGAAAGAATGAGCCCGTGAAGAATGTAGACCTATGGCAACGTCTTCTTAAGGCCATGGAACCTCACCAGGTGGAATATATATGGGTTAGGGGTCATAGCGGACATCCTCAAAATGAACGCTGTGATGTACTTGCGACCACAGCGGCAGATGGATCGGATTTATTAGAAGATAATATTTGAAAACATTCCTCATTATGATATACTGTTCATTAATAAGACAAAAAACAACATACATAAGAAAGGACAAAATACAATGGCGACTTTAACTCCGTTAATGCAGCAATATATGCATATAAAGGAGCAATATAAAGATTGTATACTATTTTACCGTTTAGGTGATTTCTATGAGATGTTCTTCGAGGATGCTAAGATTTGCTCTAAGGAATTAGAGATAGCACTGACAGGAAAAGGCATTGGAAATGATGAGAAAGCTCCTATGTGCGGTGTTCCTTACCATGCTGTAGATAATTATCTAAGTAAGCTGATTACACGCGGCTATCGTGTGGCAATCTGTGAACAGGTGGAGGATCCAAAGACTGCAAAGGGCCTTGTGAAAAGAGAGGTCGTCAGAATAGTCAGTCCCGGTACCAATCTTAATACACAGGTGCTAGATGAGACAAGGAATAACTATCTGATGGCAGTTGTACATACAACTAATGCATACGGTATCTCCGTTGTTGATATCACAACAGGAGATTATTTTGTTACTGAAATAGACGAGGCCAGGAAGCTGATGGACGAAATATACAAATGGTCCCCATCAGAAATCATCTGTAATGATACTTTTCTTGTATCAGGCATAGATATTGAGGCCTTAAAATCAATATATAATATTTCCTTATCTCCTTTGGAGCCCTGGTATTTTGATGATGCACTATGTGTAAGGGCTTTAATGGAGCATTTTGATGTGGGAAGTCTTGACGGAATTGGGCTTAAGGATTATACAATCGGAACCATAGCCGCAGGAAGCATAATGCAGTTTCTTACAGAGACCCAAAAGATAGCCCTGTCTCATATAACCAGCCTGACTCCATATACATATGAAAAATTCATGCTTCTTGATAGCTCCACAGTTCGCAATCTGGAGTTAACCGAGACTATCCGTGATAAGCAAAAGAGAGGCTCCTTACTATGGGTTTTGGACAAAACCAAGACTGCCATGGGTGCAAGACTTCTAAGGAACTATCTAGAGCAGCCCTTAATAGATCATGAAATGATAATCCAAAGACTTTCAGCTGTAAATCAGCTGAAGGAGAATATGATTACAAGAGAGGAGATACGAGAGTATCTTAATCCTATCTATGATTTAGAAAGATTAATGGGAAAAATCAGCTATAAAAGTGCCACTCCCAGAGATTTAATTGCCTTTAAATCCTCCTTGGAAATGCTTCCTCATATTAAGTTCCTAATTAAAAATATAGATAGTGATCTAATTAAAGATATATATAATGAATTAGATGACCTCTCAGATATTTTTGAGCTAATTAGTTCCTCTATTGAGGATGAACCGCCCCTAGCGCTAAAAGAGGGTGGCATAATAAGAAATGGCTATAACGATGAGGTTGACCGATTAAGAAGTGCAAAAACAGAGGGTAAGGATTGGCTCATGGACCTTGAGACCAAGGAACGGGAAGCCACTGGTATTAAAAACCTTAGAATCAAATATAACCGTGTCTTTGGATATTATCTTGAGGTAAC
>JAQVQL010000028.1 GCA_028701595.1 Herbinix sp. | reverse complement strand
ATTGAAACAAAGGAAATTACGCCATTAAAAGTCAGAGAGAATATGTTTCTTGGAGGGGCGAAATTGTCACCGGACAAAAAGCATCTTTTGTATTATGAATACTCTATCGGGGATATCGCATTTTTTGTTATGAGTATGAATGAGGATGGCAAGGAAAAGGATATAAAGGATGAGGTTCTTCGTCTTGCAATGACGGCTAAGTGGACTGATGAAAATGAAATAATCGGTATTTCTTATGCCGGTGGTGCATACACAGCTGATACATCTTTAAATGATACGCCTATTGTAAGTTTGGAAGATGAGCAATTGTATACTTTTGAAAAGAAAAATAATAAAATCTATTATATTACCTTAGATGAGAACTTTGATATGTATATATTAGACCTAAATACAAATGTTAAAAAGAAGATGAAGATCCAGAATGTGGATGAAATAATTCCTTCACCGGATGGAAATCAAATTCTTATATATCAAAGTACAGAGACAGGCGAAAAGCTTCATGTCGCCGATTCAGAAGGGAATATCTTAAGAACTATTGCAGAGGGAGAGGAGATTACCCGAGCTTCTTGGTCGCCTGACCAGATGATGATTGCCTATCAGTTAGGAACTATTGTAAATGGTGTTAACAGTAGAGATATATACATCTATGATGTATTAGCGGGAGAATCAACAAGGATTGCAGTTAACTACTCTTTAGCAGAGATGGTTTGGAGCCCTTCGGGAGATAGAATTGCTGTATCACAATTAAATGATATAGGCTTTTTTAACCCCAGTATTTTCTATTTGCGTGAAGAAAAATACCAATCAGACAAAGGAAATGGGATATATAACATCAATAGACACCAAGAATAAGACCATTAGTCTTGATAGGGCTAATATTACCTTAATAGATAATAAAGTAGTGAAGATAAGTCAGCGATATACTCCATAATTGAAGGTGGAGGATATAGTAACGATGTTGTAGTGATGGTGAAATAGAAGTTTCCTTGACAAGATAATATGCATATGATGTAGATATATAGATTTTTCTGAACAGGCCAAAGACCGAAATGTGTTTTGGAGCCGGGCCACAGGTAAGTGGCAGCAGAAAGCGTATCGATATTATTATGCAAGAATATTGTTGTATATCGGTTAAGCACATCTGTGGGACAGCTTTGTTCCATGGGTGTTTTTTTTTAATTGTTGAGGGGGCGGGGTTAATGAAGGGAAAAACTAATAATCAAATTGCGATGAGGGTTTCATGGGTCACTATATTTGCTAATATAATGCTTAGTGTACTTAAGTTATTTGCAGGAATATATGCACATTCGGCTGCCATGGTATCTGATGCAGTTCATTCGATTTCTGATGTATTAACTACTTTCGTAGTAATCATAGGAGTTAAAATGTCAGGTAAGGAAGCAGATAAAAAGCATCCATACGGTCATGAACGTTTTGAATGTGTAGCAGCTATTATACTGTCTGTTATGCTCTTTCTAATTGGAGGGGGTATTGGTTATGCCGGTATTAGGAAGATATTTATAGATGATAGTAGAGAGCTTGCTATACCCGGTGTACTTGCGTTGATTGCAGCAGCTGTATCAATTGTTGTAAAGGAATGGATGTATTGGTACACACGGAAAGCTTCCAAGATAATCAATTCAGGAGCTATGATGGCAGATGCATGGCATCATCGTTCAGATGCTCTATCCTCAATCGGAAGCTTTCTTGGTATTATTGGAGCAAGAATTAAATTTCCTATTTTGGATCCTATAGCCAGCATTATTATATGCATTATGATTATTATTTCGGCTATATCAATTTTTATGGATTCCATCGGAAAAATGACGGATAAATCATGTGATAGTACAGTTGAGGAAGAAATGAAGGGGATTATCCTAGAGCAGGAGGGTGTTATAGGTGTTGAGCAAATAAAAACAAGATTATTTGGAAACAGTATATATGTAGATGTTGAAATTATAGCTAATGGTGAAGATACACTATCATCAACACATGACATAGCTCATAATGTGCATGATAAGATAGAAAAGACTTATGGAAATGTAAAGCATTGTATGGTACATGTAAACCCTGAATAAGAATAAGAGAACACATTACAGCAGTAGACACAATAATAATGCTCTTTTCACGGATAGACAGTTTTAAATTAAACTGTTATTATAAAAGAGTATTATTGTTGTGCATTTATAGTGATAAATGGACGTTATATGTAGCAATATCGCAATTGTGCCATAAAGCGGAAATTACAATAATCATATTAAGGAGGAAAAAAGCATGGAAAGAAAAGTCAAGAAGCAGGTTAACGGATTTAGAACACAGGATGGTGCTGGAGTGAGCCTGGTTAGGGTTCTGGGAAATCAGACGATAGAAGAGTATGATCCCATACTTATGCTAGATTCCTTTGACAGCATAAATCCCGATGAATATACAGCAGGATTTCCTTTACATCCTCATAGAGGCATAGAAACCATAAGTTATATATACCGTGGCCAAATGGTGCATAAGGATAGTCTTGGTAATGAGGATGCAATTTCTGATGGTGAGGTCCAATGGATGACAGCGGGTTCTGGTATCATGCATGAAGAAAAGCTACCTGCATCAGAGAGAATGCTTGGAGTTCAGCTATGGCTGAATTTACCAGCTAAAAACAAAATGGTTGATCCTGCCTACCATAGTATAAAAAATGAAACAATTGAAGAAATAATACTTGAGAACGGAAAACTTAGATTGCTTGCTGGTAATTATAAGGATAGTAAAGGATATACAAGCAAGAATCTGCCGCTTGATTATTATGACATTCATCTTAATCCTAATTCAACATTTAATATTAGTGTAGAAAAAGAGCGTTCCATAATGGTGTTTACTCTCCTCGGTGAAGCATATATCGGTGACGAGCTGATTAAAGAAAAGACAGCAGCAAAGCTTACAGAAGGAGATAATGTAGAGATAAAAACCAAGGATAAGAAGGCCCAGATACTATTTATTAGTTCAGAAAAATTAGAAGAGTCTGTAGCTTGGGGTGGACCTATAGTAATGAATACAAAGGAAGAACTCCAGAAAGCATTTGATGAATTAAGACAGGGTACATTCTTACAGAAGGGTATCTCATATTAGAAAAGAAGAAATGGGAAGACATGGGGACAGCAGAACCGTCCCCATGTCTTATTCCAAGCTATACTGTGTTATGACAGAATGCCGCAATGTTTTCAATTGGTATATCACATATCGAACCTAATCTGCGACGTTCTTCTCTTCTGTGACCGCTCATGCCTGCACCTCCGACCGTATCAAATCCTAGATTTCTACTCTTGCCTTCGAAATCTCCACAGATGTTTTCTGCGATAGGACTTGATGGAGCAGAGCCTTGTTCTGTGATTAATCTGACAAAGCATGCATTAACGGATAATACTACACCTGTAAAACCACATCCTGATACTCCGCCGCTGGTAGTAAAGATAGTAACGGTTTCACCAATGAATTCGCATATGTGTCTTGCTAAATTAATATTACAGCTACCATTACTATTACAACCACTATTTAAAAATGCCATATATTACCTCCCATTAATTATTATATTTTATTCCATCAATAATTTCCTTGATGTGATAGTATATAATATGACAAATAATTTTCATATGTGACATATTCTGATGTAATTAATGGAATAATTTTTATGAATCTTTGCAAATATTATTTTCAAAAGGAACATATTGAATACTATGACTAAAAAAATAATTGTATCTAATATAGAAATTGAAATAAAAAGAAAGAAAATAAAAAACATGTATCTGAAGGTTTCAGGTCAGGATGGTAAAGTACATATTTCCGCTCCCTTAAGGACGAAGGATGATACTATTATTAATTTTGCCACCAGTAAAATAGACTGGATAGAGAAACAAAAAAATAAATTTGAAAAAAGTTTTATTCAAAGCAATATTAATAATGTAGATGGTGAAATCCACTATGTCTGGGGAGAGCCATATGTTTTAAAAATAGAAAGTGGGTCTAGAACAAGAATAGATATTATAGATAATATATTATTACTAACAGCAGGCAATGATAGTAGGACTGAGCAATATGAAAAAATTCTTATGGATTGGTATCGTATGCAACTTAAAACGCGGCTTCCTTATTTGTTTGATAAATGGGAGAGTATCATAGGTGTAAAGGCTAAGGCAGTAACAATAAGAAACATGAAAAGCAGATGGGGATCATGTAATACTAGGGACAATCGAATAAGTATAAATTTACAACTTGCCAAGAAGCCTGTAATATGTCTCGAATATGTTATAGTACACGAGCTTGTACATCTTCTTGAGGCAAGCCATAATGCTGTCTTTAAAGGATACATGGATAGGTTTCTACCAGAATGGCGCCTAATTAAAAAAGGCCTCATTTACTAAAACATTTATTTATCCGATATAAATTATATATAATTTAATTTGACGGAGTGTTGTAATGGTAAAATATATTAGATCATTAAAACGAAATATCCTTTTAGTCATTATCATTGAAATGCTTTCTCTTTTTGTATACACATATGTGATTTTTCCTTTCTGTCAGATGGTACTAGAAAGGGTAATGAGGTCACAGGGATATGGGTATTTTTTTGATAACAATATTTTAGGGGTCATCAAAAACATATGGATACTATTAACTGTTATTGGTATAGTATTGTTTTTGGGACTATGCTTTTATGTAGAAATAATGGTCTTGGTAAATGCGATAATAAATACTAATCAAACCATACGAAACATTCTAAAAAAGAGTATACTTTCAACAAAAAAACTTCTTTCTCCCTTTGGAATTTATTTGATTATTATATCTTTTTTTCTAAGCACCATAATTCATTTTAACCTTTTGTCAAGAATTGTTCAGAACTTAGGTTTGGTCGAATATATTAAGTATAACTTTATGAATAATCAAGGGATTGCTGCGATAATGTTCATCTTGCTTATAGCCATCTTATTTTTATTACTGAGGTATTTATTTGTATATCCTATTTTTTCTAATGGGAATTTATCAGTTAAAAAATCCTTTTTTCTAAGTATAAAATTGATGAGAAAAAATTACATCAGAACACTACTAAAGCTTCTTCTTGTTAATGTACTAGCACTGGGCTTTTTTGCATTTGTATATATGCTCATAATTCTTATCGTTATTTTGGCTATAAAAAGTAGTGTTGTTATTAGACTACAATATGCCACAAGCATGACAGTTATGGATACTATAAATAGGTTGCTTGTATTTTTCTTCAGCATTTCAATGGTAATTATAAATCTTGAGTCTGCAGTTATGCTTTGTAAAAGGTATTCTTTAGAGGAACCGTATATTTTCAGTGAAGTCAATATTAATCTATCTGATAAAAAAAATAGAATCAAAAAAAGAGGTATATGGACCCTTATGATTCTTTTATCCTTGGTGCTTTATATTCAAATTAATGATGATTTCCTACATAATTTTAGATTAAGAACAGGATATAATCCGGAAGGTAAAAGAACAGAAATTTTTGCCCATCGTGGTAATTCTTATACTGCACCAGAAAACACTCTATCAGCCCTTAAGTCTGCTATAGAAGAAAAAGCGGATGGTGCAGAGATAGATATACAGATGACTAAGGACGGTGAGATTGTTTTGATGCATGACAGCTCATTATATAGAACAGCTGGAATCAATGCACTGATAGCTCAGCTTAATTATTCACAGCTTGTGGATATAGATGTAGGATCATGGTTTTCACCGGCATTTAAAGGGGAAAAAATACCTACTCTTGAAGAAGCCCTTGAATTATGCAAAGGGGAGCTAACCTTAATGATAGAGGTGAAAAGCGGGCATTATGAGGAATACGATATAGCGAGACGAGTAGTGAAAAATGTTGAGGAAATGGGAATGGACCAGGATGTGATTGTTGCATCATTTAACCTGAATGTGCTTAAGGAAGTAAAGAAACTGAATAATTCCATATCAACATGTCTGATTTTAAGATTTGCTTATGGAAATATAGAAGAGGTAGAGTATGTAGATATATTCAGTTTAGAATCGAGATTCGTACAAAAAGGAGTAATTAAGAGTATAAGGAACGGTGGTAAGGCTCTTGCAGTATGGACGGTTAATGAGAGCAAACAGATGGCTTATTTAGGAGAACTGGGGGTCGATGCAATAATTACGGATCATCCGGTTAGAGCTAGAGAAATCTTTTATGAAGACTCGGTTCCAGGATTTTTAGTTGATATTATTTCATTTATGCTCAGATAAATTATTTATCATATAAATAATAGGATGAATATATAGATGAGAAAGATGTGGCCATTCACTGAATAAGGATGAATGGCTCTTTTTTTGCTAAACAATAGATGAATACTATGGTAAAATATATGAAATTGGTTTATAATAGACGAGAATTGTGTATTTATTTAGTTAGTTATTAATTAAATAAAAAATACATACATATACAAAAAAAGAGAGGGGTAGAAGGTAGTATGATACTAGAAGGAAAAGTTGTTGTAGCACAGGGTGGCGGGCCTACCGCTGTAATTAATCAATCACTAGTAGGAACAGTTCTTGAATCAAGAAAGTTTCAACAGATCACAAAGGTATATGGTGCAGTAAATGGTGTGGAAGGTATTATTAACGAGGATTTCATTGATCTGACTCAGGAAACAACTCATAATCTTGAGTCGGTCGCAACAACACCTTCATCAGCATTATTCTCAACAAGGGACAAGCCTGATGAAGCTTATTGCCAGGAGATTTTTAAGGTATTTAAAGCACATAATGTCAGATATTTCTTTTATATTGGTGGAAATGACTCGGCTGATACTGTAAGAATAGTTAATCAGCAGGCAGAAGCATCTGATTATGAATTCCGAGCCATTCATATACCTAAGACAATCGATAATGACTTAATGATGAATGACCATACTCCCGGATATCCTTCGGCAGCAAGATTCGTAGCACAGTCCTTTATTGGACTAAATCTTGATAATCGTGCCCTACCTGGAGTGCATATTGGTGTTGTAATGGGAAGAAATGCTGGATTTTTAACTGCCGCATCTGCTATAGCTCAAAAATATCCCGATGATGGTCCTCATTTGATTTATCTACCTGAGCGTGAATTTTCTATGGATAAATTCCTTACTGATGTAAAAGGTATATATGATAAACATGGTAGATGTATGATTGCCATATCTGAAGGAATTAAGGATAAGGATGGACATCCTATTATTGCAAATTATATAGCGGGAGATGTTGATGCCCATGGTAATAAGCAGCTTTCCGGAACGGGATTCTTAGGAGATCTTCTTTCACAACAAATAAAAGCAAAGCTTGGTATCCAAAGGGTTAGATCAGACACATTAGGATATCTGCAAAGATCATTTTTTGGCTGTGTATCCAGTGTTGACCAGCATGAGGCCAGAGAGGTTGGAGAAAAGGCAGCACAGTTTGCTATATGGCATAATATAGACGGCTCCATTACTATTAACAGGACAGGAAACTATTCTGTGGAATATAGAATGACTGATCTTAAGAATGTGGCTGCAAATACTAGGCTTATGCCCGATGAATATATCAATAAGGAAGGCAATAATGTGACGGATGCATTTAAATATTTTTACTTGCAGCCCTTACTTGGAGATGATATGCCACAGGCAAGTATGCTAAGAGCTTCAAGAGCAAGAAAAATTCTTCACCATGACTAATTATTATTACTTGATTTACAGCAGGAGGACATAAATGTATTCAGTTTTACTTATGATAATCTATATGGCTTTTATTAGTCTTGGGCTTCCTGATTCGCTACTGGGTTCTGCTTGGCCGAAAATGTATGGACAGCTTGGGGTATCAATTTCATACGCCGGAATAGTTACCATGATCATTGCAAGTGGAACCGTAGTATCGAGTCTATTATCCGATAGACTTACCAGAAGGTTGGGAGCAGGACTGGTGACTGCAATTAGCGTATTTATGACTGCAGTGGCATTGTTCGGATTTTCTATTTCTGGCTCGTTTATAATGCTTTGTGTTTGGGCTATCCCCTATGGTTTAGGAGCTGGTGCTGTTGATGCGGCTTTAAATAACTATGTAGCACTTCATTATGCATCAAGACATATGAGCTGGTTACATTGCTTTTGGGGAGTTGGAGCTTCCTTAAGTCCATATATTATGGGTTATAGTTTAACCCGTGGCTATGGGTGGAATAACGGATATCGCATAGTGTCAATTGTTCAGATTGTGTTAACAGCTATATTGTTTGTTAGTATTCCACTTTGGAAAAAGAAAGGTGATAAAGAAGCAGGAGAAAAGACACATACAGCTGCTCTTGGCTTTTCGGATATATTAAAAATTCGTGGTGTTAAGCTTTTGCTCATAACATTTTTTAGTTACAGTGCCATTGAGGGAACAGCAGGTCTGTGGGCTAGTAGTTATCTTGTTGAGTATCGTGGGATTGACATAGAGATGGCAGCTAGATTTGCCTCGATGTTTTACCTAGGAATTACACTTGGCCGTTTTCTATCAGGGTTTATATCAGACAAAATTGGAGACAGACTTCTTATTAGATACGGATTAGTAATCATTGTATTTGGCATAATATTGGTTGGACTTCCGATATCAAGTAATATCACTGCATTATCGGGACTTGTAATTATTGGTCTTGGTTGTGCTCCTATTTATCCATCGATAATTCATGCTACTCCGAATAATTTTGGAAAGGGCAATTCACAGGCCATAATTGGAGTGCAGATGGCAAGTGCATATGTCGGAAGCACATTAATGCCTCCTTTTTTTGGTTTTATAGCTGACCATATTAATATTGAGATTTATCCATTATTTTTATTGACATTTGCAATTCTTATGATGATAATGTCAGAGAGGCTAAATTCCTCAATAAAGATCAATGTATAGATGTGTTAATGTCAGATATAAAGGAAATTTATAATTGTTTTGAAAGGAGTATAATATGGAGCTATCAACAGTTTTATTTGCCTTTGGCCTAACCCTTTTTGCTGGTCTTGCTACTGGTATAGGCGGTGCTCTTTCTTTACTAACAAAGAAGACAAATACGAAATTTCTATCTGTTTCTTTAGGATTTTCAGCAGGAGTTATGCTATATGTTTCTTTTGTTGAAATATTCCCTAAGGCTAAAGTAGCTCTAACGGCTGAATTAGGAGAAGCTAATGGGTCATGGGCTACCGTAGGTGCTTTTTTCCTTGGAATTTTATTAATTGCTATTATAGATAGGCTAGTACCTTCTACAGAAAATCCTCATGAAATACATACGGTTGAAGAAATGGATGGCAAAAGCGAAGAACACAAAACCAACCTTATGAGAATGGGATTATTTACAGCGCTTGCAGTAGGCATTCATAATTTTCCTGAGGGTTTAGCAACATTTATAGCGGCCTTAAGTGATCCTCAGTTGGGAATTCCCATTGCAGCAGCTATCGCAATACACAATATCCCGGAGGGAATAGCTGTGGCAGTACCGGTTTTTTATGCTACAGGAAGTAGGAGGAAGGCGTTTAGGCTCTCATTTTTGTCAGGACTTGCAGAGCCAATTGGTGCATTAGTAGGATATATATTACTATTTCAGTTTTTCAATGATATTATTTTGGGAATTGTATTTGCAGCTGTGGCCGGAATAATGGTATATATTAGTCTGGATGAGTTATTACCTTCAGCAAGGGAATATGGAGAACCGCATCTTTCTATCTATGGGCTGGTTGCAGGAATGGTAGTAATGGCTGTAAGCCTATTGTTATTCATGTAAAACAAGACGCAGGAAACGTCCTCTGTCTTAAAAATAACCCTCTTGATTATATTCATTCAAGAGGGTTATTTTTATTATGATTGTATACTAATCTGTTAGTCTATTGTCTAGCTAATTTCTTTCTTGTAACAACATAACCAGCAGCCATAATAGCTATAAGAGCCATATAAACTACTGCATATGATGTAACGCCTGTTTTAGGAGCTGCAGCAGTTTCAGTTGCTTCAACAACTTCCTCTTCTTCAAGAACTTCCTCTTCTTCAGCAACATCTGTTGCACCTTCAGGGTATTCAACATCTACTGATGTGAGTTTTAAGTTGTTTAATGGAGCATCCCATGCAGGAGCTTTAAAGAATATTTCTGTAGCTTCAGCTGTAGCTGTAAGAGTGAATGTTTTATCAAAATCACCTGATGTAAAATCATTCAAGGACATTTGATAGATGTCAGAATTAGTTACCTCTTGAACATCAATAAGCCAAACTCTGAAGTCACCATCACTGGAACCGGTAATATGTACGGTTACTGTTTCGCCGGCTTGTACAGGTGTAGGTAGATAAAAAGAGATATTTGATGTTGCAGTTGCAATTGAACCGTCATCATTCTCAACTACTGTGGAGTCACCAGCTCCACGACCAAGATTATCTGCAGCTATTGAAATTTCCTCTGCAAATGCGGTCATACTACTTCCAAAAACTATTAACGACAGAGTTAAAACAATTACTAATACTTTCTTCATAACAAACTAACCTCCTATTATAATTGATAATTTTAATATACATATAATACTTGGGAAAGTCAAACACATTCTGAAATAATATGTTAAATATACATCTATAATTTACAAAACTCCTGTTACATATCTATCAATAGATTATGAGTTGACAAATATTTATGTAAAACAATTAACAGAGAAATAATAATAGTATTGATTATTGTTTAAAAATATAATATAATTATATTAACTAATGAAAAGGAGGTATAAGATGAGTAAATATGTGTGTTCTGTTTGTGGATACATATATGACGAGGCGAAGGGCAATCTAGAGCAGGGTATCGCACAGGGCACGGCATGGGATGATATACCCGAAGATTGGGTATGCCCCCTTTGTGGTGCAACAAAAGCCGAATTCATAATGCAGGGTGAGACAAAAATTGTTCAAGCAAAAAGGAATGAAGCAAAAAAGACACAAATAAATATTGAAGAATCGGATATGAGAGAATTATCTTCACTAGAAGTTAGTGCTCTGTGCACTAATTTGGCACGAGGATGCGAAAAACAGTATAAGGCTAGAGAAGAGAAATTATTTATTGAGTTAGCTGAATACTTTAGGAATTCATCGGTACCTGCTAAGGATCCTGATTATAGTCAATTAATGAAATTAGTTGAAAAAGATCTTGAAGAAGGCTTTATGAAGGCTAATTTAGCGGCCGCAAACGTAAATGATCGAGGTGCAAAGCGTGCCTTAGTGTGGAGTGAAAAGGTAACTCGTATATTAAAATCGCTATTAACAAGATATGAAAAAGAAGGCGATGCAATGATTGAAAATACAGGTGTATATGTATGTACAATCTGTGGCTTTATTTACATAGGAAACAATCTACCTGAAGTCTGCCCTATATGTAAGGTACCGAATTGGAAGTTCGAGAAGATAGAAGGGGGGATTGTAAGTGCCTAAAAAATATGCAGTAAGAAATATACGATTATGCACAAAGGATTGCTTATGCTTATATGTATGTCCTACTGGTGCAAGCGATACAGAAAACAGTATTATTGATGTTGCAAATTGTATTGGATGCGGAGACTGTGCGGATGCATGTCCATCTGGTGCTATATCGATGGTTCCTCATGAGTATCCCCAGCAGCAAGCAAAGACAGAAGAAGTAGTTAGTGCAATGAACACACTTTTACGTAGTAAGTCCAAGCAGGAGAGTATCGCAGCAGGTCTATCTGGGAAGCTTGCAATGGCAATTGAAAAATCGAACCGTATTATGGCAGAGGATATACTAAGAGAAGCAGGGTATATGCTTCCTCAAAGTAATAATTCAAGGAACTTATTACAATCGCTCTTAGATAAAGAGCAGCATGAGGATTTTCCAAGAGAGACTGTACAAAAGCTTCTAGATAGTTTCAAGGAGGATATGTCCTCCATTATAGGTGATGTAAATTCTAAAAATATAAAGGAGGACATCTCCTCCGTTATAGGTGATATAAATTTTAAAAATATTAAGGAGGATAATAAAATGGGTAATTCAAATAACAAGTATGAGGGAACAAAGACTGAAAAGAATCTAATGGAGGCGTTTTCAGGTGAAAGCCAGGCTAGAAACAAGTATACATACTTTTCTCATATAGCACAGAAAGAGGGTTATGAGCAGCTTGCTGAGATATTCCTTTCGACTGCAAGAAATGAGCAGGAGCATGCACGTATATGGTTTGAGGAGCTTGGTAATCTAGGAACTACAGCAGAAAATCTGTTGCAAGCTGCAGAGGGTGAGCATTATGAATGGACTGATATGTATGATGGATTTGCTAAGGATGCCGAGGAAGAGGGCTTTACGGCTTTAGCAGCAAAATTCCGTAGGGTTGCTGACATTGAAAAAACTCATGAGGAACGTTATCGTAAGTTATTAAGTAATGTTGAGATGCAGCAGGTATTTGAGAAGGGTGAGCAAACCATGTGGGAGTGTCGTGTATGTGGTCACCTCGTAATCGGTACAAAAGCACCTGGTGTCTGTCCTGTATGTAAGTACCCACAATCATACTTCGAAGTAAGAAAAGAAAACTATTAATTTAGAGTATATATATATTAATGGGTTATTACGATTGACGTGACCCCAAAAACCACACTTAAAAACAATTCCAAATATTAAACATATTTGGAATTGTTTTTAGATTATCGGCGTCTATACACTGTAACATAAAATGAAGTTGCCAGGGCTGTTGAAGAGGTTACATCTATTCAACTGACTTAAGAGCACTAACCATATCTATTCCATTAATATTTCTTGAAAGTAGAAGATTAACAGTAACTGATAAAGTAAATGTTCCCAACACACTAATAAACACAGATGTTTTTGAAATAATTGCTCTCATATCAAGAGAGGCAGGCATTGTAGATAGCATAAACTCAATTAGCCAATATCCTATAGGCACTCCTAATAGTATTCCTAGGATTGCAAGCCATATATTTTGCATACTAAGAAGTGAGCGAATTTGCTTCCGATGAAAGCCCAAAACCTTAAGGGTCGCTAATTCTCGTATTCTTTCAGTGAAGGAAAGTGCGCCCAGATTATAGAGTACAACACTTCCAAGTACTATTGCTCCAAAAACCAGTATAACAATTATCATTCTTGTGCTTTCAAGTAATTCATTAAAGTTGTTCATAAGGTTATTCTTATTCTGAATGCTTTCAACAGCTTTTAGAGATATGTCCTTATCAAGAATTTCAGATGTAAGAAGAGAAGTGGGATTAAAGCTTTGACCGAGACTCTCATACTCATCCTTATTAATCATGATGCCCTGCCCCATAGGTGTTCTATATACAACAGAAATCTCGCTTCCTATCCAATCCTTATGTCCATAAATTCTCCATTCTATGATATCACCAGTCTTGGCATTGAGAAGCTCAGCCATTTTATATGATATTCCTATACCCTTGTCTGGCAGTGATATTCTATTTCTTTCTACATCCTCGAACTGAATTTCATCACCAATATCAAGTACTGTAAGGAATCCATTTTCTTTATTCACCTTAAGCTTCAGCTCAATGCTTGATTCTTGAATCCATTGACCTGAATAACTGCTGGCCAATGTGGCTATGTCTTTTTTAGATGCATTGGGGTCAAGATTAATTTTCTCTTCATATACATTCAGGTCTTTGTACATCCAGTTACTTACGTTATTTACAGTGTCTCTTAGACCCAGTCCAAAAATCAGAAGTGCAGTACAGCCCAGTACACCAATTATAGCCATGAGAGACCTTATTCTGCTTCTTATAATATCTCGTAGATTCCATTGGATTGCAAAGCTTAAATTAGACCATAGCTTGCTTTTTTCAATTCTGCTATGTACATTACTCCTTGGGGCCTTAGGTCTTAATGCGGCGGCGGGAACCTCCTTTAGTTGCCCGCGACATGCTATATAATTAGACAGACCACAGCTAAGGGCTAGCAAAGCAACTATTAGAAATGAAATCGGAGATAATGTTGTTGTCCAATTAGGAAGTGTATAGATGGATTTTTGCATTGTAAATAGTATAGGAGGTATAACTAAGGGTCCAATCAACAATCCAAGTAGCCCCCCAATAAGACCAATCCATAAACCATAGGATACGTAATGAATAAGTATTTTGTTCTTTGAAAAGCCTAAGGCCTTAAGTGTACCTATCTGAGTTCTCTGAGAATTTGTTATTCGGGTCATGGTTGTCAGTATGCTAAGTGCTGCTATAAGGAAAAACACAACCGGAAATACACTTCCCATGGCCTTGTTTTGTTCGACTTCATTGTTAAAGGAGGATGTACTTAGATGGGAATCACGGTCGATTACCAATATAAATCTATCCGAGAACATATTCTCCAACTTTCTAGATATATCCTCCTCATTTGCATCATGGTCGATGGATATAAGTAGCTGGTTATATTGAATATCAAAATCCTCTGGCAAAGACGAGGAATATAAGAATCCAAACCCATAATTATCATGTTGGGGCATAAATGACCCACTATCATTCGAGCTATAAACATATTCAGGGTGAAGAATAAGTCCTAGAATATTCTTTTTGAACATCCTACCTGGGATATCTACTTGTATTTGGTCTCCAACGTCAAGGTTGTTTGACTTTGCATAGGAATAATCAAGCCATATTCCATCCTCGCTGGTATTAAGAGCACTACCCTTAATTACCTTAGGAACTGAGAGAGTATTATCCTCTATTACATTTATACTTAGTGTTTTATCGTTATCAGAATAAACTGGAAAATCTAAGTTGAATCTAAGTGAAGCATCCGTTACACTATCTAGCCTCTTAACCTTATTTACATCTTCCTTATTAAAACCACTCCCATTAACCCAAATATCGGCAAGATTAGTCTTTTGATAGAAGCAGTCAGCCTCGGTTTGCATACCATACCATTCTGCATTAATTCCCGAGAACACGAATGAGGCGAGAAATGCCATAATAAAAATCGAGATAAATTGCACGAGATTTTTCTTCATATCCCTTAACATTTTACGAACTAGCATTACCAGTTCACCTCCCTCACAGAAAGTGGTGACTGATTCGTATTGACTTCGCTTATTTTTCCGTTTCTCATCTTTATAACACGGTCAGCTACTAAAGCCATATGAGGATTATGAGTAACAACTATTACAGTCTGACCCTTTTGTCTGCTAAGCATATGCAATAACTCAAGTACCATTAATCCAGTTTCGGTATCAAGTGCTCCGGTGGGCTCGTCACAAAGAAGTAGCTTTGGATTTTTACTGATAGCTCTGGCTATAGATACCCGTTGTTGCTCTCCGCCGGAAAGCTGTGAAGGAAATTTATTACAATGCTCTGAAAGACCAACTAAATTTAGTGCTTCATTAAAATCTAAAGTGTCCTTTTTGATGGCCTTAATCAGAGAAATGTTCTCATA
>JAQVQL010000027.1 GCA_028701595.1 Herbinix sp. | reverse complement strand
CAATGGGATATCAGGACTTTGAATAGCTCCCCAAAATGCCGGCTTTTGAAGTAGATAATTATCAAAAAGCAAGGGATAACTAGGCTGGCTAGGTTTGTTAAGCCAGGATATGTCATCAGAGAGTCCCCAAAAGGTTACGTTAGTGATATTTGCTGCTCCGGATTCATTAGCATTCTTTATAAACATAAATAGCCTTTTATATTTTTTCGCTTGCCTAATTAATTCTTCCTCAGAATTATCTGTAAGTCCCATATCAAGCTCGGTAATCTGGACTTCAAGACCAAGCTCACCATATTCCATAAAAGATGTATTCACATCTACTAATGAAGGGCTATCTATAGTTAAATGAGTCTGTAATCCTATACCGTCTATAAGGCCTTTTTCCTTTAAATCCCTCACTAGCTTTTTCATATGTAGCATCCTGCCCATATCCTCAGTATTATAATCGTTGTAAAAGAGTTTTACATCAGGGTCAGCATATTTTCTTGCATATTCAAATGCCTTCTCGACAAATTCAGGCCCTATTACCTCATACCAAAGACTATCCTTTACACGAAAACCGTTCTCATCTCCCTCTCCGGGATTAATAGCCTCATTAACAACATCCCATGCATAGATAAGTTCGGGATAATTTATCTGTGAATATTCCAGGACCTGACGGATATAGTTCTCCATACGCTTTAGCATAAGCTCCTTAGATACCAGTGGCGCGTTTGCATTAAGAGAATATCCCTCGGCAAAAAACCATCTAGGTGTCTGGCTATGCCATACTAGAGTGTGACCTCTTACAGGTATATTCGCTTTCTGAGCAAAATCTAGTATTGGCTTTACCCTCTCAAAGCTTATGGCAGGATTATCATCATATATAGGATCCGATATTGATGTGGCATGATCAAGCACACTATCCGGCTTTAATTCATTTCCAGGCGTCAGGCTGTTGAATTGCTGCTTTATAAGCTCCTGACGTTCATAAGGTATCTCACTTGCAGTGACGGCCACACCCATGCTAAATAATTCCTTATATACTTCCTTAAGGGAAGGTATTTCCCCACGGTCAACTATGGCTATTTCTTGCTTAATTGAAATACCGTCTATATAAAAGTCTACTAGCTCTCCATCTGCAGCTCCTGTTTCAAAGTACACACTGGCAGTATCAGTATCCTTAGGAATAATTATACTTCCTTCTATCTCAGTCCATTCTCCTCGCTTTACCAGTGCAGATGCAAAGCTCAGGTATTGATTACTATTTCTCTCAATCTTACAATCAAATTGAAGTTGATCAGGCCCATCCTCATATAATACCCAACCATTGATAACATATTTCTCTCCATCCATTAATTCTTCGGATAATTCAACTGTAGCACCATTCCAGAGTTCTGTTCTTCCTCTAGTATAAAGCGAGCTAGAACCAGCCTTTGCTTTACTACTTATGATTTCTACCTTGGCAGCTCCTCTTCCCTTAAATAATGTGGATCCACCCTCAAAATCATCTTCATATATTAAATCTTCATTAACCTCTACACTACCCATATGCATAGTATATTTCACCGGCTCGTCCACAGGATTATCAAGTTCATTTGTTGTATCAACCTGGCTATTACCATCTTCATCGTTATGCCCATTATCACTGGAATCACCCTGCTCTACTACTGTGTCAGCGATATTTTTATCCTTTATTGGAGGCTTTGTATCATTCTTACACCCACTTAAAATCATTGCTATAAGTAATACTGATGCTATTATATAGCATCGTCTGGATTTGCATTTCTTCATATGCTACCTATAGATTCTCTTCCGCTTCTAATATATAAAAGCTTGATAAAATCCTACCTCCCCCTTCATTGTTCAATTGGCTTCCACGAATACATACATATAATACCACATATATATGGCTTGCTCAAATATTTTCTTAATTATTTCCAATTTTATTAGTACTCAAAAAGAACAATTCCATATCAATTAGAATTGCCCTTTTTTCGACCTATTATATTGATTGCCCTTAGCCTTCCTCTACTGTAAACAACTCATTTATAACCATATATAAGCCAGGAAAGAAGTCCATTATCTGCCATATTCCGCATCCCCGTAGCTGTAGCTCTGCTATCAATTGCAATTTAGCATTCATGCTTCTGGCATCATCAAACCAAACTACATGCTCTACTCCCTGTTCATTGGTATAATAGAAGAATGGTACCTGTGCAACCTCATCAAATTCTATGGTGGCACCATACTGAGCCGCACGAGCGATAGCCTCTTGGTTACTTAATGCTTCTGCCATGCTTTCATCTCTTATGAATGGAAGGGCCCAATCATAACTGTAATTCGGTATTCCCATGAGTATTTTATCATTAGGTATTACAGATACTCCATACTCAAGTACCTGCTTGACATTGTTTAACGGTGCCGTTGCCATTGGTGGGCTAAATAAGTATCCCCATTCATAGGTCATAAGAAGCACTAGGTCAGCAATAGCACCAATAGCTGGATAATCATGGGCTTCATACAAAAGCCCTGTCATCTCACCCGAGGTTTTTGGTGCCAATGCAACCAAGGTAAGGAATCCCAAAGGCTCGAGACGAAGCTTTACATTAGATATAAATCCAATAAATAGTTCCTTATCCTCCGGTCGTATGAATTCAAAGTCAATATCCAGACCCACATATCCTTTTTCTTGCATGGTAGCTACTATATTCTCTATTAGTAAATTCTGTCCTTCTGTATTCACGAACATATCGTGAGCAATCTGCGTATCAAAATTCATCTCTTCATTCATCGGAGCTAATACCATGATAGGAGGCACTCCTGCTTCATAACCAGCGGCTATAAGCTCCTCGTCATCAATAGGTATCAACGCTCCCTGTGCTGTGAACCCATAGGTAAATAAAGATTGGTAAGTAAGAAAGGGTAGTGTCATTCGATGTACACTGCGGTCAATGAAGGGATACAGGTAACCAATAATTAGTGCAGTGTCAATAACCGGGTCTTTTTCATAGTCAATGAGCAGTGTCTGACCGGGTTCCAAAAATTCTTGGGCGGCAGCCCATGGATTATTCCGAAGAAGTTGATCAGTAGTAATATCATAGGTCTCAGCAACACCTGTAATAGTATCTCCCTCAACCACAGTATGCACCTCCGTAGGTATCCGCACTACCATGCTTTGACCAATCACCAAATTCTCGGGATTTGGCAACTCATTGTCTATAATTAATCTTTCCGGAGTAATGCCATACTGTTCTGCTATCGTACCTAGGGTTTCTCCCGGTTGTACTACATGAATTGTCATGCTCTTAACTCCTTAATGAATTAAGCTTCATATACAATATATGCAAGGTAGGGTTTGTTGTGTAACACCAAGGACAATGCATATGTTAATGAAAATAAAAATATGTTATTATATTTGTCGTTTTACTTGACTAATCTGCATATCGTGGATAACATAAAACTATATAATTAATATAAAAATGGAGGATGAAGGAATGAACCAATATAAAACAATCTCTGCCGAACAATTTCGTAAAAATCCTTTTCAGTTAATCGGTAAGGACTGGATGTTAATAACTGCCGGGAATGAGGAAAAGGTTAATACTATGACAGCCTCCTGGGGTGGATTGGGTGTTATGTATGGAAAGAATGTAGCATTTGTCGTGATTAGGCCACAAAGATATACTAAAGAATTCGTAGATAGAGAAGATACATTTTCATTAAGCTTTTTTGATAAGGAATATCGCAAAACCCTTAATTATCTTGGTACAGTATCCGGACGCACCGAAGATAAGGTCACAAAGTCTGGCTTAACCTTAGCCCGTTACGAAGATACACCATATTTTAATGAAGCAAATCATGTTCTAATATGCAAAAAACTATTCAAACAGCCTCTGAGCACAGAAGGTCTACTTGAGGAAAGACTAGTTAATACCTGGTATCAAAACGGAGATTCCCATACTCTCTACATCGCCGAAGTAACAAAAATACTTCGCATCCGCCATACTCCTACATTGTAGAAAATGATAAAAAAAAGTCGGTACCTGGTACCGACTTTTTCTGACTTTTTATGAGTGATTAAATTGTAACTCTGGCCCTGCACCGATCTTAACAGGCTCATATGCCATATTTAGAAAAGCTAAAATGGAATATACTACCCTACTGCAGAGCTCTATGATGTAACGAATATCCTGTTTTACAGCCTTAAGAGCATCCAAATATTCTTTATGTGTCGTCTTAATGAATCGCACTATCTCATCAAATGTATGTGTCTTTTGTCCTTGAACTGATGACATCCAGATAGCATTCGATTCGATATATTCCCGTAGTTGAAATTTCAATTCCTTCTCATAATATACATGATCGGTCATTGTACCCGTATAACATGAATTATGTGGAAATGTACAATAATCAGCTAAATAATGCGTAATAATTCCAAGATGTCTCGCATAATAGCCGTTGATTCCTTTACTGATATCATAATCAACTGTAATCCTTTTAATCTCCTCGATGAGGATATCAAAGGTTTCCTCAAATGTGTGTCGTCTTGTTAAAAATGATGGTTTTATGTCTGGTAATATACTTCCTATGTAAAATGCCTTTTTATGCTCGCTTAGCTGATGCTCCTTATTGTTATGCACTAGAAACCTAGCTAGTGAAATATGTGACTTCTTTCTCATTCAATACCTCTAATCTATACATTATTTTATATGAAATTAATAGTCTCGCTCTCATGTCATGGGGATTTAGAAACAATTGTTCCTAAATATATTTCCTACATTCTCGATATTACACTAAATAATACCTATTCACAATAGGAAATAATGATATTAATATAGCACAATTTTAAGGATAGGCATAGCTATTGACTTTTAATGCCTTATCCTGTAAGATAATTAATCATAATTGATTAATTATGATATACTATGCTATTTAATTATATTAGGAGATGATTTGTTGGATTCGAGTGACGCCGCACGAGCGGTCATATTGTTGTTACTATTACTATTATCTGCATTTTTTTCGGGATCAGAAACGGCCCTTACAGCCATAAACAAGCTTCGTATACGAAGTCTTGCTGATGACAAGGTAAAAGGTGCAAAAAATGCTTTGAAGCTAATTGATGACCCGACTAAGATGCTCAGTGCTTTATTAATCGGTAATAATGTGGTTAATATTACGGCATCTGCTCTTGCAACTACTATGGCAATTGATATTTGGGGACCTAACTGGGTTGGCCTTACAGCCGGTGTTCTGACATTACTTATTCTTATCTTTGCAGAAATAACACCGAAATCCATATCAACTTTAAAAGCCGAAAAGATCGCACTTCGTATAGCAGGACCGATATTAGTAATAACAGCACTACTAACTCCTGTAATATTTGTTATAACAAAACTATGTAACGGTGTAATTAGACTCTTTGGTATAGATCCCAATGAGAAGCCAACATCAATGACTGAAAGTGAACTTAGAACCATATTGGAGGTTAGTCATGAGGAAGGTGTTCTAGAAAGTGAAGAACGCAGAATGATTACTAACGTAGTTGATTTTGGTGATTCCTTGGCTAAAGATGTTATGGTACCAAGAATTGATATGTCCTTTGCAAACATAGATCTTTCCTATGATGAACTAGTGCAATTATTTTCAGTAGATAAATATACAAGACTTCCAGTATACTCAGAGAATCGTGATAATGTCATAGGAATAGTAAATCTTAAGGATATCTTTTTCTATAACGGAAAAAAGGAGGATTTCAATATCCTTGATATCATAAGAGAGCCCTATTTTACCTACGAGTTCAAGAAGACCTCTGAGCTTTTAATAGAAATGAGAATGGACTCAATCTCCCTTGCTATTGTTCTTGATGAATACGGAGCAACTGCTGGACTTATAACCATTGAAGACCTACTAGAAGAAATAGTCGGCGAAATTCGGGACGAGTACGATGAAGACGAAGAAGACTGCATACAAGAAGTATCAGCAAATGAATATATAGTCGATGGTAACACAAAGCTTGATGATTTAAATGATGCCCTGGAGTTGGATATAGAATCCTCTGAATATGATTCTATTGCAGGACATATTATATATCTTCTCGATCATCTTCCCGAGGAAGGCGAATCAGTTGTCGAAAATAATGTTACTTATACTGTAGCTGCAGTTGACAAGAACAGAATTGATAAGGTTCATATCCATTTAGCAAACGATGATGATGCTGTTAATTCGGCAGAATAGTTAGAAAATATATTCTAAATAAATATGTTATTAAGCACCCTGTCTTATGGCAGGGTTTTTATTTTTAAAAAACAGTTGACATTTCAATTATAATTGTATACAATTAAATTGTAATTAACTAAGTAGATGGACTAATTTATCTATATAAAGCTAATAATAAACTTAAAATAAAACGATATAAGGAGGAAATATTATGAAGGTGTACGACTTTAATGTTAAAGAGAGAAATGGTAATGAAAAAAATCTAGGTGTTTATGAGGGTAAGGTGTTATTAATCGTAAATTCGGCAACTCAATGTGGTTTTACCCCACAATACGGAGATCTTCAAAAGCTATATGATAAATATTCAGATGAGGGATTTGTCATTCTGGACTTTCCATGTAATCAATTTAGAAATCAAGCTCCAGGGACAGCAGATGAAATCCAGCAATTTTGTGAATCTAATTTCGGTGTAACCTATCCTATTCATGACAAGATCGACGTGAACGGTGAAAACGCCCATCCACTTTACAAATTCCTGAAGGATGAACGTGGTTTTAAAGGTTTTGATAATGAGCATCCCCTAGCATCAAAGATTGATGAAATTATCTCAAAGGATAATAAGGATTATAAGGAATCATCTGATATTAAATGGAATTTCACAAAGTTTTTAATTGATAGAAGGGGAAATGTAGTAGATAGGTTCGAGCCTACTAAGGACCTTAGTCAGGTTGAAGCAAAAATAAAAGAATTACTATAACCAAAGAACTGTTGCAAGACAACATCTAGGATGATGTTTTGCAACAGTATCTTTTTCCTAAAGATAAGCTCTGCAGCAACAATTAGATCATTTCTTCATACCTAGAAATTAATCAAATCCTTCCACATAATATTCTCCCCCAAAATTTAGCTACTTAGCCTATATATTCCCTTAACAGTGCAGTCAGAGGTCCGACATACTCCTTCTTTGAATTATCAAATGAGGACTTTATAACTTCGCTCATCTTTTTCTCTGCTTCTGTCTTGTCCTTTTTGTTACTTAACATCTTACTAAAGGTCTTCATAAGTCCTCTTGATGCAAAGCTCATATTCTCATAATTTAAGCCGCCTTCAAAATAGAAAAAATCTACCTTTGATTCGCAATCAGCAAGGTTATTGTCTATTATGGGCTTTACTATATCTTCAGCATTTGGTGCTGCTCCTGTGGCAAAGATTATTACCTTCTTATCATTGAAACTAACAAGCTTCTTGATTTTCTTCAATCCGGATATAAATCCTGCATGGACACCTGCACCATAGATAATAATGTCGTGCTGGTCTATATCAGCCATCTTGACTTTATCCAGTGTAGTAACACTGCAGGTCACATCCTCTAGTATCCAATCCACGTATTTTTTTGTAAATCCTGTCTTGGATCTATAGATTATTAATCCTGATTTCATGGTATTGCTCCCCCTCTTTCTAATAACACTTAATATCCTTCCTATACCTGAGATAGAATTGTCTTACTTTATGTCTATGCAAGCAACGACTCTTGCCATTGAAGCCTCGGCTCTAATCTTTAAAGGAAATGCTATCACATCAAAGTCCTTTACATCAATAAGTTCTGATAAATTTGTCAGATTCTCGATTATCAATATATTATTGTCGAATAGTAGCTTGTGAATCTCAAAAGGATAATTATCAGGCGAGGGCAAGTCCATACCCAGCATCTTAATACTCTTTTCAACAAAGAAATTTGCCAAATCCTTATCTATTAACGGTTGTTCTGCATAATACTCTTTTGTTCCATATCTATCACTATGACCTGTATATAATAATACTATATCATCTTCTCGCACAAGATCAGAATAATATTCTTTGAACTTTATTAGGCTTTCATTTCTAACATCAAGAAGAAGACCTCTGCCAATAAATCTATCTACGGGTATCTCATTGATATAGGTCTCTCTATCAGTCAAATGCATCGGTGTGTCAATATGAGTGCCTGAATGCATGCCAATCTCAAGTCTGTAATTAACATATTTATCCTTGTCCAAGAACTTGTCCTTATAAAGCCTTACCTGGTCATCATAGGGATGAATAGGCATATCATCAATTATATCTTGGCTTAGGTCTATATATTTCTTCATAGGAATTAATACTCTCTTTCTGCCGCTTTATCAAAGACTAGATTCCAAAAGGTAGCTTGTCATTGTTAGGGAGCCAAGCTCAGGTGATTTATTAAAGACACTAACCTTATCGTCTTCACTTGATGCACCAAGTACATATAACAAGGGATAAAAATGATCAGGGGTCGGTACAGCAAGCTTGGCAACCTCCCCTAGCTCCTTATATTTTAATATATTACTATGATTCTGACTGATTATATTATCATTGATAAAATCATCAAATTCATATGCCCAATCAAAGCCCTTACTGCCCATATTCCAATTAACCAATCGTAAATTATGCACTATATTCCCTGTACCGAATATAAGAACCCCATCATCCCGCAAGGTTCTCAATTCTCTTCCGATTTGATAATGGGCTTCAGGCGGAGCATAGGCATCAACACTGATTTGAAATAAGGGAATATCTCTATCAGGATACATATGAACTAAAACAGACCATGTTCCATGATCGATTCCCCATGAGTTATCATATTCTGTTTCCTTTGAAATTAATTCCATCGATACCTTTGCGAGTTCGGGTGATCCGGGGGAGTTATATATAACTTCATACAATTCTTTTGGAAAACCATACATATCATATATGGTTTTTGGCATTCCCTCATTCATAATCTTAGTCCCCTGAGTATACCAGTGAGCCGATATAGATATTATAGCTTTGGGCTTAGGTATCTTTTTAGCCATCTCTTTCCAGCACCTAGTATAATCATTGTCTTCAATGGCATTCATGGGTGATCCATGTCCTATAAAAAGCACGGGCATTTTAGTCATGGTGATTCACATACCTCTCTTATGTTTTTTATATTTCTTATATTTCTTATATATTTAGTATTTCATTTCTCATTTATTATACCATTCTATTACTGGTTTTCAAACTGCTCTTACGCTAAAGTGTCCGTAAACTTATGCCTGTCTCAAATCTTTTTTAAAATAAACCTTGTCTATAAGTTGAATTTCTCCTTCGAAGATAGGTTTATCATAATTGTCAAGGATAAAATTCTCAATACGATGCGAAAAAATAAATCCCCTATTCTCATAGAATTGAACAATCCAAGGGCAATCACCTGTACCAACATACATATACGAGCCAAGATTTTCATAGTATTTGAACACATGATTAAGTAATTTGCACGCATAACCTTTTCCCTGGAATTTCTCGTACGTCGCTAGGTTTTGTATTTCAAAATTTCCGTTTCCTTCATCTGTCACAACACAGATACTTTTTAGGTCCTTATCATATAAAGCAAATAGTATACCTCTTTCTAAATATTTATCTATCATTGCCTCTTTCTCATCTGCTAGAAGTAGCAAATCTAGAAAATCTTTTTTATTCTTGTCAATAATTTTAATCTTCATCTTTAACCCCTTATATTGATTATATATTATTTGGTATATTATACTGCGCGCTTACAAATAATTCAAACATATGTTTTACGCTATATATACGCTATATATTTTATTAGTTATAATATAAAAGCCCGCTATTTTATTTGTTGACATGCTCCCAGTCCCTTTATCAGAAACAATTCAATAAAAATTAATAGTGGGCTTATATTTAACACTTTACTTCTTTATATCGCCTCTAGCAGCCAGTTCTTCTATTATCTCATCAAACATCACCTTATCAATCTTAAATTTCTTCTTATAGATTATATATCCAATTACGATAAATATCAGAGGTAGTATCAGCATAGCAACCTTCATCATCAATAATCCAGATTCTGTTACATCTGCGGGGGTCTCTGCTGCATTTATCCCTGATAGAATCAAGGTTACGCCGACAATTCCATTAGCGATAGCTCCACCTATTTTATTAATAAATGGTTGAATTGAAAATGTTATGCTCTCGTTACGACTGCCTAGCTTCCACTGACCGTACTCCACAGTGTCTGTTAAGAACATCAGCATAAGTAATTGTATAAATGCCTCACCCACAAAAAGAAGAATACCGGCGGCACCGATATAAAGCATTTTCATAGGTGCAAAGAAGAATATTAGATACCCAACCACTACCAACACTGTCGAAAATGCATATAGACTTTTCCGGCTGTATTTCTTAGAGAACAAAGGAAATACAGATAGAGCCGCTATCTGAGATACACCAAGTATTGCTGCGAAAACTGAATACATATCCTCATTTCCAAATGCATACTTAAAATAATATACTCCAAAGCTAGTGGTGGTAACATAGCCAATCATAAATAATGCCATTGAAATCGCAGTATATAGAAGCTGGTCGTTTTTAAAGAGCACACGAAACATTTCCTTAAGTGAAGTCGACTCCTGCTCCACCTTTATACTCCTATCTTCCTTCACACCAAATACAGTAAAGCATAAAAATGCCCATGTTAAGAGAACAATTGCAATAACAACTATTTTCCAAGCTCTTGTATCTCCTCCCAAAGCATTTGTCACAGGAATGATTGCAACCACTGTTGAAAATAAACCTACATTCGCACATATTCTCGCAAAAGCACCGGTCTTCTCTCTTTCCTTCTGATTAAGAGTCAGAGAAGGTAGCATAGACCAATATGCAATATCATTGGCTCCATAGGTTAGATCCCACAGAAGATAAACTACGACAAACATTGTCACATAACCTGCTCCAGTAAGACCAAAATCAAAGAACAACAAGACAGTAAGTATGCCTCCTAAGAAACCACCGATTACAATCCAGGGCTTAAATTTACCATATCTACTATGAGTATTGTCAACTAAGATACCCATAATAGGATCATTTACGGCATCAAACACCCGTAGAATTGTCATGGCGCCGGTCATCCACCACATGGTAGAATCTGGTAGATTTAAAATATCTGTTAGGAAATATATAAGATACATACTAACAATAGAATACATCATATCCCGACCAACTGTACCTAATCCAAACATATAACGATTACGCCTTGTATTTGATTTCATATTATCCTCCGTTTCGTGTATGTCGCTATGCACATACTATAATTTTATAAGAACAGGCAATAGATATGTGTACTATTGTTCCCGAACCTATCTGAACCGCTTTTCTATTCACACCGTGCCCGCAGTATTCAAATACTCCTCCCGTACTGCTGACGCTTGTGTAATATACATATTAGAACCGAAATCTCCCAGCATCCTAATATTCTCACTATAGCCCGTACCGATAAACTGTTCGCTTAGAGGAATCCCAGATATAAGTGCGGAAGATGAACAGGTATAGGTCTCTACACAATCCTTCATACTGTAATGCCTGTTTGCCATGCGCATAATCATGCCATCCGGATTTAGCTCCACAGGTAGTACATGCTTTGTCAGGCCTCCAAATCTCTCTATATAAAGCCTCTGGGCTCTTGTGCTGATTGTATACATTCCGTCCTTTAGTCCAATCACCTTAAGCTTATCGCTACTTTCCGCAGCTGTAGTCATGGTCTGGAAGAATCCTGTCAATGCGGTTTCCTTATCCTCACTTACCACCTCCCATATGACCTTATTATCTTTGTAGGTCTTAATTCTATAGAAGCGGCCATACTGAAATATTCTACGATACCTTTTATAGAATTCTATCTGTTCCTTGACATCCTTTCTTTCTTCAGGTGTCAGGTACTTTAAATCAAGCTCGTAGCCAAAGCATCCGAAGCATGCCACATGAAAGCGGGTAGCAAGGGGTGTGTCCCGAAGAGTCTGCTGATGGGGTGATTGTGACACATGGGCACCCATGGTAGACTGCGGATAAAAATACGACAAACCTGTCTGTATCCTTAACCTCTCTATAGGATCAGTATCATCGGAGCTCCATATCTGAGGGCTAAAGCAGAGCATTCCCAGGTCAAAGCGATTGCCACCGCTAGAACAGCTTTCCAATAATATATGGGGTCTTGGAAGGAATATACGGGTTAGAATCTCATAAAGGCCCATAATATAGCGATGATAGAACTCCCCTTGATTCCTCAAAGTAGATGAAAAGGCTTCCGCAATATGTCTATTCATATCCCATTTTACGTAGCTTATCTTTACTTCATCAAGAATAGCGCTAACATTATTAACTATATAGTCTCTAACCTCCTTCTGACATAGATCCAATACCAGTTGATTTCTTCCGAGTACTGCCTTACGATTAGGAAGCCTTATGGCATATTCAGGGTGATTACGATATAGCTCGCTATCCTCATTCACCATCTCGGGTTCAAACCATAATCCAAAATCCAATCCTATATTATTAATCTTGTCGGCAAAGGCTTTCATTCCTCGGGGAAGCTTCTTAGTATTAACATTATAATCTCCGAGTCCAGCATGATCATCATTACGCTCACCAAACCAACCATCATCAAGCACAAATAGCTCGGCTCCCAGCTCCTTGGCATCCTTAGCAAGCTTCAATAATTTACTTTCATTGAATTTAAAGAAATGAGCCTCCCAGTTATTTAACAGTATGGGTCTTTCCTTCATCATATAGTTACCTCTAACTATATGCTCATTAATAAAATCATGCATATGGTGACTGCTACCGTTAAACCCTTTACTGCTATAGCTCATTACACATTCAGGGGTCTCAAAACT
The DNA here is from genome assembly GCA_028701595.1 of Herbinix sp. Lineage (GTDB taxonomy): Bacteria > Bacillota > Clostridia > Lachnospirales > Lachnospiraceae > Mobilitalea. Next base: position 2,513 of record JAQVQL010000027.1, on the reverse strand, counting down.
CTCACCCTGTGATAATTTCCATTCGAAGCAATGAGGATTAATCCCCATACTGATACGAACATAATCCCTTTCACTTTTCTCGACAGTACTATAATGATTACCGCTGTATATCATGTTGAAGGCATATACATTACCATAGTCCTCATTTGCATCCGCTTCTGCTATCATAATTGCAGGATTGTGCTTATTACTGCTTGCTCCTGTTGTCGAGGAGTTGACTGTGATTCCATAAGTCACAGGACGCTTATGCAGATTGGCTTCCTTAATCCATCCACCGTCTAGTGTATACATATAAAAGCATTCATCTGGTATATCAAGTGACATACTCATCATGCGGTTAATTGTAATCTGATCCTTTACTTCATTTCTTATAACAGCTCTTCTAGATATAACATCACACTTCTCGAATACAGAATAATATAGGTCAATGAAAACAGGATAAATGTTATCCTTCAAGGTGATTTTTAAGGTCTGCTCTCCACCATAGGCAGTAGGAAGAGTCTCCATTGTAAAGCATCCTTCACTCACCTCATGGCTATCATATATGAAATCAGAAACAAAGCTTCCATCGGGCATAATAAGCTCCGTAGGGCTTTGCCTATAGTCTCCACGACCGTTGTCAGACCATTCTAAGCACATACTATCTAGCCCATATGCATTATCCTCTTTGTCATAAAGGACACTGCTACCCACTTGAATTTGCCGCTTCTGGGCTAAGTCCTCTGCCCTGTCTTCCCTACTCAATAGATTACCATAATAAATATGCTCCAGATGACCATACTTTGTCCTTCGAAACATATAGGTTGTATGCTCCGTATCTAGTCGAAAGCTTGAATCCAATATTGTAATCAAAGCATCCTCTCCTTTAATCATGATATTCCTGAGGCTTTACATACTCGTCATAAATATCCTGCGTAACGCCCTTTTCCTTAATTATTTTGGTATAAAACTCACTGGACCTTTTCACTGTCCGCTTCTGTGTCTCATAATCGACATGGACGAGTCCAAACCTAGAGCTCTCCCCCTCTATCCATTCAAAATTATCGCAGAAGCACCAATGATAATACCTTGTAATAGGTAACTGGGATTCTGCTATAACCTTTAAATGGTCATAGATATATCTACATCGAAATTTGTCCTCATTATCACAGGTTCCATTCTCCGTAATATAGATGGGGCGTTCTAAAAGCTTATAAAGATTATCTGCACTTCGAACAAGCCCCTCAGGATAGATCTCCCATCCCAAATCATTCTTATGAGCAGACTCCTTTGTTCCATCACCAAATCCCGATACGGTACTTCTGGTATAATAATTTATTGCAATAAAATCCAGGTATTCTCCTTGCTTAATATCCTTGTCTCCTTTTAAAGGCCATTTGAAGTTACCGGTAGTCATAGCCTCAGTAACAGCTCCCTGAAAGAATCTATCCAATAGTCTTGCGCATACTCTGTGCCATAGATTATTCGGATTCTTGGGATCAAATATACGAATATGATTAGCAAAGCTCACCATTGTATCATCAAAACCCATATCATGCCTTATATGATGAATAATCTCATATGCCTTGATATGACATACTGCCATGTTAGACATTACCTTAATAGCTTTACTCATGGATTTCTCACCCGGAGGCCATTCTCCATAATAGTAAGACATAGTCGCATATACATTTGGCTCATTAATAGTTATATATTCAGCCACGATATCTCCGAAAGATTTAGCAACCAGATTCACAAAATCAAGAAAATACTTTATATTCTCCCTCTTTGTAAATCCACCCTTATTCTGGAACCACATAGGATTGGTTAAATGGTGAATTGTAAGTAGGACAGATATTCCCATCTCCATCAGATAAAGTATCTCATCCCTATAATGAGTAATCGCATCCTCATCCACCTTACTCTCTTCAGGACAGATTCTAGCCCATTCAATCCCTAAGCGATAATGCTTAATCTTCATATCTGCCATCAAATCGGCATCCTGCTGCCACAGATTATAATGGTCATTTGCCCTGGCAGGATTGGACCCATCTTTAATCTTACCCTTATGATACCAGTCATTCCAATTATGTCCGCTTTCACCGCCTTCAATTTGCGTAGCAGCTGAAGCCACTCCAAGACAGAGGGACGTTTCCACTGTCTTACTTATTTTAGATAAAGCAAAATCATTCTTCTTATTCATATGATCTCTCCAAATTTAACGAATAAATATTATGTAAATATTCTTTTCCTCTAAAAATCTCATTCATTGTTCCTGTTACTACAAAACCAAGTTTGCTAACCAATTGTTTTGACTTATGATTGTCTACATAGATATAAGCATTTATAATATTTAGGTTCATTTTAGTCTTGGCAAAATTAATAATCTCGTTTAATGCTTCAGACATATAACCATTTCCCCAAAATTCTTTTTTGAGATCATATCCAACTTCTATTTTTGCTTCATTAAAATCCCAACGATGAAATCCACATGTTCCAATTTTTGCTCCATCAAACTTACGAACAATTATCCA
>JAQVQL010000253.1 GCA_028701595.1 Herbinix sp. | reverse complement strand
TTGTTTTATTAGGGATTTGACCTTGTCAGATGAGAATTCGTTGTTCTTTAGCTATTCTATTCTTTCTTTTACTTTCTCTATATTGCCATCCTTTTGCAGATATCTTCTATGTAATACCACATTATTTAAACCATCATATATATTAGGCATATCGCTCTCTTCGTACATCCAATTAAATATACAATCAAAATCCCAAGATAGAAGATAAAACACCAATGAGTTACTTGGGTTATACATCAGAAAACCTTCAGACATGGCATCTGCATTTCCTAGAAGAATATTTGTAGAAAGCCAGGTCAGATAATTATCCTCATTAAAATATGTATGGAAAACCTTGTCAAAATCCTTGCTTTCATCATTTATGTCCTTAAGCATCTTTATCAGCTTAGAATGGTCCTTTCCCTCTCTTATGGATAAGACAGACTCAAAGGATTGCTTATCATAATCGGCATCATCCACATTCTTTAGCTGTGGTGCTAGCTGAAAATAAAAGTCCTCTGCCTTATATATACTACCGTTCTCATCCAATCCGCGTGATTTTAAATAAGTCTTATTTGGCTGTTCTATATGAGTAAATAAGCCATATGATTGAAAATCGGTCTCCTCCTCCTTAATAGAATCATCCTTTATAAAGACCTCAAGGAAGTTGGTACGAAAACCTGATATATTCTCGAGGTTAATAATCAAATCGTGGGCTAGTTTATTGGCAATACGGCTAGGATCATTCAGATGTTTATTAAGATTTAATGATGATTGCTCGTTAAAGCCTTCTATACCTTCCATAAATTTAATTCGATAGGATTTTAAAGAAGCACTAGGATTACCCCTGACTCTTATTGAAGCATTAGGTATGTTCATCGGATATCCTTTGGGCTGCCTATCTCTGTTAGCAAATTGTACATTAGCGTTGAGCAGAGGATTAAAATCCTTTTTCCACTCAGCAATTAGATCAAAGTCGGAAAAATCATATACTTTTCCGTCCTCATCCTTGGTTGAAAATACATTTATATATATTCCAGAGAATTCACTGGGCTTATATCTGTTATAGATATTTTTATTTTCTTTCAACTGGTAATTATTATGAGTTGCCATAACAGCCTCTGTCTTCGGTGCTTGTTCATTTTTACTATCCGTTCCTTCCATACTTAAGTTAATTATGTATAAGCAAACGAATAAAGCCATTGCAAATATAACGCTTAAACCCAAGATGGTTTTTTTAACTTTGTCTGCATTCATAATGCTAATCTCCCAAATTACAATTTAAAACACATTTATTATGATACTCTATTTTACATGGTTTTGCAATAAACTTACATATATTATATGTTTTGCACAAGTATAGGAACCTTAATCCAGCATATGATAAAAGTTCATAGCATATATTAGAACAAGGCTATTCTTATATGTGGTGAATATATGGATTTTAGGCAAAGTGAAACTTTTCGAAATATAGAAGCGGCTTATAACATTGAGCTTCGCGCGAATGGCGAATACGAGCTTTTCGCAAGGAGAGCCCGCCAAGAAGAGCTTGTAGAGATAAGTCTGCTATTTGATACGATATCAAGAAATGAGCTGTTTATATCCGAAAGATTGCGCCGCATTTTACATGCCGGTACACCGGATACAGCGCAGAACCTTATCGAAGCCAGAGATAGCACGCTAATAGAAAGCAATCTATATAGGGAATATGCTAGGGTAGCAATAGAGGAAGGATACACAGAATATGCTTCTCTTTTTAGCGGAATCGCTAATATTATACTAAACCATAATAATTCCTTTGATAATATGATAAGGGATATAGAGAGAAATGAACTATTCTGCAAACCTCAGGAGAGCTTATGGCAATGCCTTGGCTGCGGTAATATTATGAGTGGATTATGCGCTCCTAATATATGCCCCATCTGTGGATACCCGCAAAGCTATTATCAGCTATTACAGATTATATAAATTATACTAACTTCAATCCTTCTATGTCTATTATCTCAATCTCACTCCTCGGCTTTTGGATAATTAGACCAGCATTTTCTAGCTCGAATAATTTACGACTGATAGTTTCGGGAGTAGTCCCCAAATATGATGCAAGGTCCTTGCGACTCATAGGCAATTTAAAGCTCAAGTTATCATGGTCCTCTACCTGTTCGGCAAGAAAAAGAGCAATCCTAGTCTCCACTTTTTCTGTAGCAAAACGAGTTGTTTGCTTTTCTGAGACCTCCAAGCGATTGGAAAATTCATTTAGCAGTTTTAAGGAAATGGATGGATATTTTATAAGAAGCTCCTGTAAATCGGAACGTCTTATAGTACACATCCAAGTATCCAGCATTGCCTCTGCATATGCTTCATGAATGGTTTCACTAAATAGTGCCAGCTCTCCTGTGAAATCTCCAGCTCTTAGAATACGTACCAGCTGCTCCTTACCGGATTCAGATAGTCTATAAATTTTAACTTTACCGCTGCTAACAATATATAAGGAATCAGAAAGCTCTCCTGCACGGTATATCATTTCACCCTTTTTTACTTTTAATGAATTAATAAGCCCTAAAATCTCATCTTTTTGATTATCATCCAAATGATTAAAGATAGGGACAAGGTTAATACATGAGTTATGATTACCATGTGAACTATGACAGCTTGAATCAGAACAGCCACATGTAGTATTTTCATGATGTTTATCCATGAGAACCTCCTATATATTTTTTTGCTACTGTTGCTTTATAAGACATTTTTAGTGTAGCATATTATGATTTGTTTTGTATATAATGCTTATGTTCCTTATAAATGTTTATAATTAATATACATTCTTTTTGTGTTTTATTTACATATTTTTTTCTATATGCTAGTATATCTATATCTATTCCTCACATTCATTGAATGGAGGATTCTTATGACTCGTTTTAAGAAAATCTTACTCTCAGTTTTATTATGCATGATTTTGCCATTTCTTACATTCACAGAGCACACAAAATATGCAGAAGCATCTAATTCCTTCTCCCTAGTATTTTTATCATCCTATAAGAAAACTCTTAATATAGGAGACGCCTTCTATATTATTGCCATAGCTACTAACGGTAAGCTTCCAAAGTGGACAAGTAGCAGCTCGCGAATAGCTTCCGTCAATACCTATGGGAAGGTCACCGCCAAAAAAGCAGGGACTACTAGAATAACAGCCAAAGTAAGTGGCGGCGAGGCCTCTTGCAAGGTTACGGTGAGAAAAACAGAAGTATCAATCAGTAATACTACCATATCTATTGAACGAGGCGAGGGTTTTTCACTATCTGCCACGTCATCTACTAATTCTCCTATCACTTGGAGAAGCAGTCATAAAAGCATTGCCACAGTTGATGATAAGGGTATGGTGATTGCTATAAAGCCCGGTGAAAGTACTATAACCGCAACTGTCGATGGTAGCAAAGCAAGCTGCAAGGTCAAGGTAAAATACCCTAAGATTAAATTGGATAAGAAAAAAATAACCTTGTACAGGGGTCAAAGCATCAAGCTTAGTGCCGATGTGTCATCAGGGGTAGAGCCTACCTGGAGAAGTAATAGAAAAAGCGTGGCTACTATTAATCCTGATGGTACGATTACTGCTATTAAAAACGGTTCTGCCACTGTAACAGCTACGGTTGATCGTGTATCTAAAACCTGTGAAGTCATTGTAAAGAAGCCTAACATAAGCTTAAGTGCCGATGAGCTTACTATAAAGCTAGGGACTGATACATTACTTGATGCAAAGGTTTCCTCAGGAAATAGTCCCGAATGGTCAACTAGTAACTCAAACGTTGCCACCGTGGATTCCAAGGGGAGAATTACTGGAGTCAAAAAAGGGAGAGCTTACATCTATGCCAAGGAGGACGGAACTAAGGTAAGAT
>JAQVQL010000252.1 GCA_028701595.1 Herbinix sp. | reverse complement strand
CGACTCCTGATGGGCCGGCAAGTACAGTAGTCTTACCTTTAAGGCATCCACGTATAGTAGGTATACCATCCTCCTGTAACACGCTGATGCTAATAACCTCATGTCCACTACGCTTATAGGTTTCTATTAACAGGCCCATTTCCTTTTTATTAACAATTTCCTTTTTATTAAAACATATGATTGTATGAACCCTCTGTCTTTGCATGGTAATTAGAAAACGATCCAAAAGGTTTAAATTAGGAGCAGGCTCCGCCGCCGCAAATATAACCATGGCTTGATCCACGTTTGCGACAGCAGGCCTGATAATATTATTCTTTCTGGGAAGGATGAGGGTGATCGTGCCTTTACCTTCAGGCTGATCCCTAGTATCAATCTCTACATCATCACCAACAAGTGGTTTTATATCACGCTTGCGAAAAATTCCCTTCGCTTTGCATTCAAAAATTTGGTCCTCTATAGGCACATGAACATAGTAGAAACCTGCTATACCTTTGATTATCTTACCCTTCAAGCTATTCCTCCACTGCTTCAAATTCTACAATCCATACATAAGGGTCGCCTGATTCATCCATAAATACATCACCGTCAACATACATTTTGACTACACCGATGGCTGTACTTTCTCCTTCAATATTAGGAACATTCAGAGGAAAGTCAGATATAGAAGTCATTTCATTGTAAATCTCGGTGCCGTAACCGTTCTGCTCCATCTCCAATATTATTTCAGCTTCTCCATCACCCACAAAATCAAAAGGATTGATATCAATGGTTAGGTTGCCTATATAACTATAATCGCCAGAACCGGGGTTTCCTGTATCAATTGCTTTAGGACCGGTGCTTATGGTAACATTTATCTTCGTACCCTGATTAACAAGCTCACCTGCTGTTGTATCCTGATAGGTAATCTGTCCTGTGGGATAGGTTTCAGACGTCTCATTACTTACTTCGCCTAGAACTAATCCAGCATCAGTTAAGAGTGTACCCGCCACATCAGTTGTTTTTCCTATTAATGAGGGAACTGCAACTTGGACAATCTCAGGCCCTTTACTTACATATACCTTAACGGTATCTCCAGCTTTAACCATAGATTCCTTAGGAGGATCTGTGGCAACAACGCTACCGACCGCAATCTCATTACTAAACATATCTTCTCTTACAGGATTAAGCTCATATTCCTTTAGCTTCTGTTCAGCCTGTTCCCATGTATTACCGTATACATAAGGTATCACTTCGGATTTAGGACCGATACTGACGTATAATATAGCTTCCGAATCCACAGGATAATCAGTGTCCGGCAAAGGATACTGTCTTATGACGTAACCTACCTCTATTTCATTGGAATAATCCTCCATGGGAATTATAAGTGCCTTAGAATACACTGCTTTAATCGCTGCTTGTGCATCCTCAAATTTATGTCCTATAACAGAAGGAAATTTATAGGTTTCAACCCCGGTATCAGGCTCCGGTGTTGGTGTTGGTTCATTAGTAGGCTCCGGTGTAGGAGTCGAAGTAACTACAGGATCCGTCTTCGGGTCCTCTTTTGCTTTTGGAAGAACAAATCGTATTACTACAAACAAGATAACTGCTGCCAATATCAATATTGCAGCAATAGATAGTATGGACATAATCCTATCCATTTTTGAATCTGATGAATCCAAATCTTCATCATCTTCATCAACCACCTTGTTATTCCTTGGATTATGGTAGTTATCATTACATAGAACATTATTCTTTATTTTACCTAAATCATCAGAAATATTTATGGTAGGAGAATCATTTGCCACGAATACAGGAATCTGAACGAAATCTCCATCGGGATTGGCAAGGGCTCTCTTTAAATCAACAATTAATTCAGAGGCAGAGTGATATCTTCTCTCAGGTCTTTTTTGCATACACTTTTGGACTATTTTATCTACACTTAATGGGATACCAGCTTCCAGCTCCCTAAGGGGTGTAGCTTCTCCCTGAATATGAAGCATAGCTACAGATACAGTATTATCCCCTGCAAAAGGTACCTTTCCTGATAGCATCTCATATAATGTAACTCCTAGAGAGTAGATATCGCTTTTTTCATCACTATAACCACCTCTGGCTTGTTCAGGAGAAAGATAATGAACCGATCCCATGGCATTGGACGTAATCGTATTTGAATTGGAAGCCTTAGCAATACCGAAATCCGTTACCTTTACCTTACCGTCTCTGGATATAATTATATTTTGAGGTTTAATATCCCTATGGATGATATGATTATCATGGGCTGCCTCCATACCCTGTGCAATCTGTATGGAAATGCCGACTGCTTCCTTTACTTCCAGTTTGCCTTTTCTCTCAATAAATCTTTTCAGAGTTATTCCTTCAACCAATTCCATTACAATATAATGCAGACCTCCATCGTCACCAACATCATACACATTGACAATGTTAAGATGGGATAGTCCTGCTGCTGACTGGGCTTCGCCTCTAAATTTATTAACAAAGCTTTTGTCACTTGAATATTCTGGTTTCAAAACCTTAATCGCAACAAAACGATTTAGCCTTTCGTCCTTTGCTTTATAGACGTCAGCCATACCGCCCGAACCGACACTATCAATGATTTCATACCGATCGCTGATAAACATACCGGGTTTTAACATGATCCTTCACCTCTTTTTCATACTTTAACTATTATGACTGTTATGTTGTCCTTCCCACCATGTTGGTTGGCTTGATTTACTAGGGTTTCTGTAGCCGTCTTTGGATCCTCTGCATTTTCCCTAATTATCTGCTCAATAATCTCGTCATTCAACATATTAGTCAGTCCGTCTGAACACATCATGACAATATCTCCATCTACAAGTTCGATTTCAAAATAATCAGGCTGAGCCTTCTCATTTGTACCCAGTGCTCTTGTAATTATGTTCTTATTCGGATGAACCTTAGCTTCATCCCGGTTCAGCTCTCCTGTCTTAACCATTGCCTGTACCAGGCTATGGTCTTCTGTTATCTGCCTTATCTCTTTATCGATAACATATAGTCTGCTGTCCCCTATGTTCGCTACATACATTTCATTTCCACATATTGTCGCAACGACAAACGTTGTTCCCATTCCTTCATAATCAGTCTGTTGCTTTGACTTTTCATATAGCTTGTCGTTTGTAACTTTTATTGCCTCTTCTATCAAGGTTATTGGCGATTCTATATCGCTATTTCTAATATATTCTGTAAAAAACTCAACGCAGAACCTTGAAGCATAGTCTCCGGCATTATGTCCTCCCATCCCATCTGCAACTATAAACAAATTCGGCAGATTTCCAATGGCTTCAACTTCACAAAAGACATAATCCTGATTTACCCTTCGGTTTTCCCCAATATCAGTGATTGAAAATGCTTTCAAGCCTGCACCTCCTCGTCAAACCCAAATTCTTAGGCTTTTGCAGGTACTATCCATCCCCATATTCTATCAAAAAATTATATAGGATACAAGAACCTGTATCTTCCTATTTACTGCCTTGGTCCAAATAGCTTTTTCTTAGTTGGCCACATGCAGCATCAATATATGAGCCCATTTCTCTTCTAATAGTAACATTTATTCTGTATTTTTCAAGTATATTTTTGAATTTCTGTATTTTATTGCTATCTGATTTTATGAAGTTTCTTTCCTTAATAGGATTGACAGGAATCAAATTAACATGACAGTTATATCCAGCTACCAATTTGCTAAGCTCTCTGGCATGATTTTCCTCATCATTAATGCCCTCCATAAGGCAGTATTCAAATGTCAGCCTTCTACCGGTTCTTTCATAATAATACCTAAAAGCATCCATTACATCAGCAAGCTCATGCTGCCTAGCTATGGGCATTATCCTTTTTCTGATCTCATTATTCGGC
>JAQVQL010000251.1 GCA_028701595.1 Herbinix sp. | reverse complement strand
TTGCTCAATCCTTTAAATTATTATCTAAGAAATGTTGGAATATAAATTGTAGAGCCGTATACGAGACCCGTACGTACGGTTCAATGAGAGGGAAATAATTCTTAGCAATTATTTCTCTACTCTATTAACCTTTTCTTGTACTATCTATTAATTGCTTAAGAGCTACTCTACTTTTCACCAAATAAAAATCGTATGAAGTCCACAGAAGTTGCCTTATGGGTAGAATTGGCGATGATTCCAATTAGAACAGGATCATCCTCTGTGGGGAGGGAATGCTCTCGATAAAGCTTAGTATCCTCCATATATATGCCATATGCGGCAACCTTAGGATCGTCTTCTGTACCGGCTAGATAAAACTTATCAGCCAAAGAGCTATACAAATCAGTTGGTAGTTGGTCTGATAAGGGGGTAAAGAAACCATTCTCAACATAGCCGGCAAATTCCGACATAGGAGCAATGACTATATCAATCTCGGCAGCTGCCATATATACAACGAATGCCTGTCGCATATTTACTTCATACTCAGCATCGCCATTGTAATAATAACGATAATTAAGCTCAATATCCTCCGTAAGAGTATCAATCTCCAGATATTCAGTTATGATATCTATATATTCATCCCATACTTCAGGTGTAACAGTATTGTTAATTATTGCTGCATACAGCTTGTTTTCTATCTTAGGTTTTGTGAAGGCGTTTATGGCATAAGAGATAAACACAACTAAAATAATAAAAAACAGAGCATGAAGTCTATAATACTCCCAGAGATAGCCAATCTTTGCTTTAAAGGGCATACCCTTTAGCTTCTCTTTTTCGGATTGCTTGTCACGCTTCTGATATATTGTTGCATCCTCATTAAGCCGTGTTTTTTTAGGCATAATTTCCTCCAAATCGCTTGTAATAATAACCGAAGAAATAAAAATCTAAGAACTTTCTTGATTATTGTATAGTGTACCATAAGCATGCAGATAAAAAAAGAAAATACTTATTAAAATTATATAAAATCAATACAGAGAGGCTGTTTCATAATAAAACCAGGGATACACACATATAACCCCACACACTGGTACAAGTACAGCTACTTAATTTGTATGTCAAAATCGGACTTAAGAGTCCGCTTATGACATCACAAATCAAAGTAGCTGTTCTTCTAACTGTGCATTAGGGTTATTCATGTGTACCCCTTATATATTATGAACCAGCCCTATATATATTGGCTTTTACAAATTTAGTACATTGGTAGGAAATTTCCTAGTAGGCTTTGTAGGTCGACACCAAGTCTATCAGACAGAGCGGATATATATCCTTCTATATCTATGGTTGAAACATAGCCATCCATGTCAGTAAGCAGATCATAGGTTATTGCGTTTTGATCAGGCTTTGGCATTGTAAAGTCCTTGAGGTATTTTGTAGACATATCAAGAGTTACAAGGGATGATTTACCCATATTAAGCTTTAATGTTGATAGCTGAGCATCATCCTTGACATCAAACTCCAGTGCTATTTCCATTCCCATCATAGCATATGATGAAAGGCTGATATCTCCATAAACATATACACGATTATTTTTGATTTCAGTCTTAATACCATCATAATCAAAATCTAGCTCCACATTTCCTGAGTCTGATGAATTAATATTGAGTTTTCCGGCTCCAGTATATGCTCCAGCATCTGTAGTATGACTTCCCGTTACATGGATAGTACTATCTTCTTGATTATTAATAAAATAGAAGTCATATGCACCCTTTTTATTCTGCTCTATATGTGAGTAGTTGAGCTTGACACTTTCACCAGAATCACCTATAAACTCAATGTTACGGCCAAGTATGTCTCCGTCATCTCCAACATATACATGCATTTTGATAAATTCATTTTCAGCTGCTAAGTAATCAGAGGAATTCTTGAGTTCATCTAAGGAATTATCAATTGCATTAGAGTATTCCTCTTTAGTTATATCAAATAATGGTAGATAATCCAGAATGTACTCATCATTTTTTGCTTCTTCCAAAATCTTTAGAGCAATGTTTGTAAGCGTTTGGGGATGAATGGTTACTGTAAGTAGATTTGCTTCTACTGTAATGTCACCGACGGTAAGCTTCTCTTTTTTCTTAAGCTCAACATCATCAATTTCATTTGTAATAATCCTCATATAGCGTTTACAAAAATCTCCGGTGCTATCAGAAGCAAAATTCTTAATTGCGTCAGTCAGTTTTTCATAATCGATGTTTTCTGCACCGTATAAACTCATATCTAAGGATTGCTTCAAGTAAGCTGGGCTTAATTCGGGGATATGATACAATACTTGCTTTAGGGCGAGGTCGCTATAAAGCTCGGCTGATATAATATCTGTACTGTTTAGATTAACGCTGATCTTTTGATAACCCTCATAGCCGTTCTCGGCTGCTATCATATCAAAGCCTAATGAATCCAGTGGTATGCCTATTAAAGCTTCTAAATCACTGATAGTCATACCGGCATAGGTTTGTAGCAAGGCACCTACAGTATCCTTATCGTATGATAGGGTTGTGGTAAGACTTTGTGCTATGTTCTTATCTTCTTTATTCAAATTCATGAAAGCTATAGATTTATCCACTGAGCTTCCTAGGGATTTGTTTTCTACATTAGCATAGTAATCTTTTGGACTTTTTAGTAGTAAGTCAACAGAATTTCTTAATGTGTCGCTAAAGGCATATGCTGTAGCGGCTGTTGCCAGTAAAAGCACTACAACAATAATTGCGGCAATAAAAGGCTTTATCCCTGACTTTTTCTTTTGTTCTACCACGTACGGGCTACTATTGGATTCATCATAGGTTGGGTCATGAACCTTCTGATTGAGGTCAGTATTATTATCAAAAGGCTGCTGCACCTGCTCTTCAAATGAATTCTGTACTTCATTAGACTCCCAGTATGTTGAGCCATCTTCAGCTTCACTATACTGATTGGTCGGTTGTTCTTGTTCAGGTAAGCCTGAATCATTGTTTATATCACTCATGATATACCCCCTTCGTTTATATTTACGAATAATTACATATAATAATATTCTATTCAGAGTATAGATAAACATTTACCTTTTGTCAATTAAAAACTATATATACTATATTTTACTAGTGATAGAAAGTTTTAAGTAGGAGTTGTCAGGATTAAGTTGAAATACAAAAACAAGTATAATATAATATGAATGCTGGAGAGTAATAAGAAATGAGACATTATAATTAATGAGGGAGGACAAATCCTCCACTGTAGGTAAACAAATATTTATTATTAATGAGGAGGATTATATGAAATACGGTTTTTTTGACGACGTTAACAGGGAGTACGTTATAACTACGCCACAGACACCATATCCCTGGATTAACTACTTGGGCTCGCAGGATTATTTTTCATTGATATCGAACACAGCAGGAGGCTATAGCTTCTTTAAGGATGCGAGACTAAGGAGGATAACCCGTTTTCGATATAATAATGTTCCCTTGGATTTGGGGGGCGGGAAATATTATTATATTAATGATGGGGGAGAGGTCTGGTCACCTGGATGGGCCCCGGTAAAGAAGGATCTGGAGCATTATGAATGTAGACACGGTATGGGTTATACTAAAATCTCTGGGGAGCAAAGAGGAATAAACACAAGTATAACTTATTTTGTGCCACCTTGTGTCAATGCTGAGATACATAAGGTTGTAGTAAAAAACACCTCAGATGCAAAAAAAGAGATAAAACTTTTTTCTTTTGTTGAATGGTGCTTGTGGAATGCATTGGATGATATGACGAATTTCCAAAGAAATTATAACACGGGAGAAGTGGAAGTAAAGGGCTCTGCTATCTATCATAAGACAGAGTATAAAGAAAGAAGAAATCACTATGCATTCTTCTCTGTAAATTCTCCGATATGCGGCTT
>JAQVQL010000250.1 GCA_028701595.1 Herbinix sp. | reverse complement strand
TTTTATCTTGCCCCTGCTGTATGCCGTTAATAGTGCATTTAAGCCATTAGATGAGATATTCTTGTTCCCTCCAAAGCTATGGGTTAGTAAGCCGACCTTGGATAACTTTGCGGATTTGTTTGTCTTGATGGGTAAGACTTGGGTTCCATTTACGCGGTACATATTTAATACGGCATTTATTACAGTCATTGGAACACTGGGACACCTTCTGGTTTCCTCCATGGCTGCATATGTGTTGTCAAAATACAAGTTTCCTGGCGGTAAGGTGTTTTTCACTATCGTAACTACAGCCTTGATGTTCACACCTCAGGTTATGGCGATACCAAATTATCTAGTTATGACACAACTACGTTGGGTTAATACATATTGGTCCATTATAGTACCTGCCTTTGCCGCACCTATTGGTTTGTTCCTTATGAAGCAGTTTATGGAGCAGATACCTGATGTACTGATAGAAGCGGCTAAAGTAGATGGTGCTAAGGAGGTAAGGATTTATTATAAGATAATAATGCCTCTTGTTAAACCAGCATCTCTAACGCTATCCATCTTTTCAATACTGAACTTGTGGAATACTAGAGCGTCAAACTTTATATATAATGAAGAATTAAAGACACTTCCCTATGCGCTTTCGCAGATTGTAACCGGTGGGCAGATAGCTAGAGCCGGAGTAAGTGCAGCAATAACCCTGTTCATACTAATTGTTCCGCTGCTTTTCTTTATCTTTGCACAAAGCAGTATCATAGAGACCATGGCAAGTTCTGGTATTAAGGAGTGAGGTGACGAAGATGTTAAGAAGAGCAAAGAGACTTATTATATGCCTATTATTAATATCCGTGGTATTTGCACCAAGAGCAAAGGTATCGGCCGAATCAGAATCCTATACCTATAGCTATGAGTTATTTGATTTTCAACTTGAATCACCGGATGCATATACACCGACGGCCTTGATTTTGGGAACTGATTTAGGAATCGGGGATTTTACTAATCCGAAATCATTATTTGTAAGAGATGAGTATATTTATATAGTTGATTCGGGAAATAATAGGATTGTCGTAGTAGACAGATACTTTGAGTTAATCCGTACTATAGACAAGGTTATAAATAATGGGGAAGAAACTACATTTCTTAATCCGTCAGATGTGTATGTAGATGTCAACGGTGATTTGTATATCTGCGATACTGACAACAACAGAGTTTTACATACGGATGAGGATTTGGAGGTAATAAAGATTTATGTAAAGCCGGAAGACCCTACTATTTTAGGTGAAACGAATTTTATACCCCTAAAATGCGTGGTAGATAAAGCAGGGCGACTTTTTGTTCAGGCTGCTAATGTAAACCAAGGCTTTATGGAATTTGATAGGGAAGGGGCGTTCACTAATTTTACTGGTGCAAATCCTGTTAAAGCGACCTTCTGGCAATCGGTTCAAAAGAGGCTAATGACTAAGGAACAAAGAGAAAGAATGATTCTATTTGTTCCTACAGAGTATAGTAACCTGGCAATAGATAAGGATGATTTCCTATATGCTACGACCACCACCTTTACAACAGATCAGCTTGTAACCATGGCAACTGTTAACCCAGTTCGTAAGCTGAATTCCATAGGTGAGGATATACTGGTCAGAAATGGTTACGAACCTCCCATTGGTGATTTGCAATGGGGGCCAGGCGGAGATGTAAGCGGACCATCCAGATTTGAAGATGTTACACCGTTGGATAACGACACATATTTTTGCTTAGACCGTAACAGGGGTAGAATATTCGGATATGACTTCCAGGGTAATATGTTATATGCATTTGGAGGACTTGGTAATAAGCTAGGATATTTCCAATATCCAGTCTCTATTGAGCATATGGGTACAGACATACTGGTATTAGATAACAGAGCTTCATCGGTTACCAGATTTACATTAACAGAATTTGGATCTTACATATATGATGGATTAGCATTATATAAAGAAGGTAATTATGAAGAGTCTGCAAAGTATTGGAAAAAAGCATTGTATTTGAATGGTAATTATGATCTGGCTTATATAGGTATTGGACGAGCGCTTCTTCGTGAAGGTGAATATAAAGAAGCCATGAAGTACTTTGAAAGTAAGAGAGATTTCAATAACTATTCTAAAGCCTTTACTGAGTACAGAAAGCAATGGGTAGAGGAGCATATATCATATCTGCTCTTGGGTGCTGTGGCACTGGTTATAATTCCATTGACTATAGGTAAAATTCGAAGACGTAAAGGGGGTGCGGCTAAGTATGAACACAAAGACAGCGATTTATAAGGACAAATTAAAACACCTTGGTAAGACTTTAAGATATAGCTTATATGTGATTTTTCATCCATTTGATGGATTTTGGGACCTGACACATGAAAAACGTGGATCCTTAGGTGCCGCCACTGTTATTTTTATTATGTTTATCTTAACACAGATATGGTCATGGACATATTCGGCATTCCCGTTTTATTTCCCTCAATGGGAGTACTTCAATTTGTTTATGGAAATCTTACCATCGGCAGTCTTGTTCTTTGTATGGTGTATTGCTAACTGGAGCCTCACCACATTAATGGACGGAAAGGGTAAGCTTAGCCATATTTATATGGCTACAGCATATGCCTTAACCCCCTATGTGCTGATTAGAATACCCTTAATATTGTTAACCTATATCTTAAGCTTTGATGAATCAACTTACTATGGTGTGTTTTTAAATCTTAGTACCTATTGGTGTGTGATATTAATCATTGCGGCTATGATGATGATACACGATTACACTATTGGAAAAGCGATATTCTCAAGCTTACTTACGATAATGGCTATGATGATAATTATTTTCCTGATAGTCATGTTTTTTAGCTTAATAACACAGAGCTTCGGCTATTTTGTGGCACTATATAAAGAAGCTACATTTAGATTGTTTTAGCACTTAGAAGGAGGAGATAATACATGAAAAATAGAAAAAAACTTCTGTTATTACTTGTAATTGCCCTCTTACTAGGTGTGACATCTGCATGTAGTAAGAAAGTAGAAGAAGATAACATTGAAGTTTATTCATATGATGAAATTACAGAAAAGGAAGTTGTACTTGAGAACGACAACCTAGAGCTGCACTTTTTTCCTGAAACAACACAGTTTTATGTTTTAAAGAAAAGTACAGGTTATATATGGCGTTCCAATCCTGAAGATACTTCAGACCAGGGTGGATTTAGGAAGGAGTTGGAATCGACATTTACATTACGCTATAATACTGAATCTGGTAGCAAGACGTTATTGAACAATTACGGTCTTTGTATAGAGAAGGGCAATTATTCTTATGAAATTAAGGATAATTCCATTAAAGTGGATTATACAGTAGGTGATGTTAATAAGATTTACTATATACCTAAGGCTGTACCACAATCCAGGTTCCTTGAATTCTATGATAAGATGAGTAAGTCAGCCCAAAACCAGATTAGTATGAGCTATAGGATTTACGACCTTAATAAATTAAGGAAAGCAGATGATAGAGAAGCGTTAATAGCTACATATCCTGATCTTGAAGTGGAGCCGGTATACGTTATAATGGACGGAACACCGGACTACTTGATTGAAATGGCTGAAGAGAAGTTCGCAGAGGTAGGCTATACTGTACAGGATTATGAAATTGACGCAGCAAGGTATGCATCTTCATCTAGCAAAGAAATTCCGGTGTTTAATATATCAATAGTATATGAACTAACTGATGATGGATTTGAGGTTAAAATACCACTTCAGGAAATTGAATTTAAAGATAAATATCCTATTGTTGAAATCAAACCACTACCATATTTCGGTGCGGCTGGTAAGAGTGATGACGGTTTTATATTTGTACCTGACGGCTCTGGTGCGATTATTAATTTAAATAATCATAAGCAATCTCAGAACAACT
>JAQVQL010000249.1 GCA_028701595.1 Herbinix sp. | reverse complement strand
ATGTGATTAGATTATCTGAGCTAGACGAGTCGAATAATTCTGGTTGCCATGCATACAAACTATATTGGCATATGCAAGATGCTGAAGGCAGATCTGTGCAGCTGCTAAATGATACAACAGTACCGGAAAAACGAATTCGCTCCATATTAGAAGCACTCTTGAGAAGCGAAATGGAAAATGAATCTAAACGGGCAATACTTAAGCGTGTTATGAGCAAACCAAGCCTTTCGGGAAATGTTCGCTTTCTGATGTTACTCTGTTTAGCAATTTGGGGCGATGAGGAAGCGGAACAAGAGACAATCCCTATGCTTATCGATCAGGATTTTAATAATACGACTGCATGGCTCTATCAAGCTAATAAATTCTGTGAAAAAACCGTTTGCGATGCAGCAAAAATTTTTTCGTCAAGACCAATTAATAATAAGCAATTATTGCCGCTATTTAATGCCACAGATTTTGGATTAAGCCAATCTTCACTGGTCTGGAAACTCTAGCTAGCCGTTATGGTATGTGTATTATTCGCAACGACGACAATCTAATTATTGAATAGCATATCAATGATTCAATTATGTGGTTTGACACCAAACCGGGCTTTGCTCAGCGGGTCAACCTCGCATAAGCTAGGCGTGTGGCCATGGGAAATAAAAATGGTGAATATGATTATCTTTCAAGTATAAAGAGGTGTTTTATGAGTAATAAGGATTGGAGAGATTATGAGATAGCTGTGAAGCAATTCTTAGCAGCGTTAGATCCGAGTGCGAACGTTTAAGGCCGATAGGCCGGACCACATCTGGGGCATTGACATCACCTACATCAGGATGAAGGGCAGATTCATGTACCTGGTTGTAATAATTGACTGGTACTCACGTTTCATCGTTAGTTGGGAACTGTCCCAAACACTGGAGCGGAGCTTCGTCCTGCGGGCGTTGAAAAAAGCATTGGCCACGAGAAAACCGGAAATCATCAACAGCGACCAGGGTTCTCATTTTACCAGCTGCGACTACATACAGCTACTGAAAGAAAACGGGGTTAAGATCAGCATGGATGGAAAAGGCCGGGCAACTGACAATGCAATCACTAAACGGTTTTTCCGCAGCCTGAAGTGGGAAAAAATCTATTACGAAGAATACCGCAAGCCGCAGGAAGTATACCGGGCCATCCGGTCGTATGTCGACGAATATAACTTTGTTCGGCCTCATCAGGCCCTTGGTTATGATAAACCCGCAACCATTTATTTCGGGCAGACACAGTCAGCAAAATCACCCTTAAACATCGCTTAATTGCCATAGACCGGCGGAGGGTGGGAGTGTCAAGGTCGGGCGATAGCCCGGCGAAGCGAAACCTTTACACTGCCAACCGGGGCCGGTATAATCACCCAAGCGATGGTGAAGGGATGAATTACACTGAAAGGAGCAATACATAGCTTAAATTTTTTAGAAAAATGTCTTGACAATGGGGTTCACTACAAGCTGTTCAAATATTCTTATCTAAATACATCTTAAGTAAGGCTAGGTTGTAGGAGGCATTAACGCTTATATCATGATAATCAGCAGGCTTAAAAGATTCTGTAGTTTCAAACCTTTCCAAAACACGTTCAATAAAATTTTTAATGTGTGTTCTTGGTTTCATTGTTGAGAAAGGAGTATATATTAGCCCATTACTTATAACATCAACTGTAAAAGGCTTTTCTTTTGCGATCGTATAAATTGTCTGTCCTTTAAGCCCTTTTACGAATTCAATAAAACCGTTATAATCAATCTTCATCACCACTCCACCTTTGCTTTTTATTTTCCAATTATTCTCCACTGAAATATAATAATCTTACCAATAGAGGAAGGACTTTACTGAAAATAATCGAAAAAAAGAAGAAAATAAAAGATGGCCACCCTGATTGGGTGGTCGTTGTAGTTTAGGCGGGATTCGACAAGAAGTGACATCATCTTAATTTCAAAGGAGTTTCGTTATGGAAACGGTCACCTTAAAATGGTATGGTCCTTATAATCTTGAAAGAGCCCTTCTACCTGACGTCGGATATGAAAAAGGAATATACTTAATAACTCGGAAATGGGGAGAATCCGAAAAGTTGCTTTATATTGGCCAAACTAAACGCAGTTTAATTGATCTAATAGAACTCTTATCCAAAGCTGGATAAGCAAATCTCCAATTAGACTAATAATAGGCAGTTTCGAATTATGAGTGTTATAGCAATAATAGGAAGTTTAGATATGTTTATGATGATATTAATTCGATATTGATCTCCGAATAGAATTGAAACAGCAATAGGCTGAAAGCAGTATGCTGCTGTGCAACAGAATCTATATTGAACAAGGAGCTCTGAAAAAGCTTACTCCCTATGCTTTTATCGGGGACACTGACCCTGAACATCAGCCAGCTTTGACCGCCGTACCTGATGATATAAACATCGCGGTTTTCGATGAAAAATACGTTGAACTATAACAGGCTATACGCCGTTACTTATTCATCCGGGATAAGGAACCGCTCTTTACAGAAAGTACCTGGGTATGATGCTGGAGAAAATACCACAATTATTGGATGATTTAAAGGATGATGAAGTTAAAAACGCGCCGGATATCCTGGCTGTTTCTTCTCAAGTCATATATCAAATATTATCTGCTTATTATGACGGTGAACTGAAGGAATATGTTAGAGAGTTGACTTTAGAGAACTATTTTAGTGAAAAAATCACCGGGTCGCAGGCTATTAAAAATATTCAGAGGGCCTGGCAGGTTAACAGAAAAGCCTTTGAGGTAGATAAGCGCTCTGGGCAGTTACGCTACAATGCCGGCGCCACCTGGGAAGCCGACAGGATACTCAAAGAACTGCCGGAAGATCTCGAAGCTCACAAAACCAGAGAGTGGATCGTAATGGATTTAGATAGGGCCTGTGACTTTTTTGAAGTTGACTTTAAAAAGGGGCAAGGCTTTCTTAGCCTGCTAAAAAGGTAAAGAGTACAGGTTTCGTTAGTACCAAATAAAGTAGTGTCTTACTCAAAACATAGGCTTTCCAATCAAAATGCCAGGATAATAAGAAATAATAAATAATGAAAAGGATTTTGTTGAAAACAAAACCTGGAACCGGCTTTATTACTTTGGGTATAATACTACTGGGGTGTAAAAAATGAACATAGAAATAATTAAACAAAAAGCTGTGCCTGTATTAAGACGTCATGATGTCGTTAAAGCATCTGTGTTTGGATCGTATGCCAGAGGGGCACAAACAGATAAAAGCGATATTGATTTTTTAATTGACTACGCGCCCGGCATGAAAAAAACTCTTTTTGATCTGGTAGATTTAAAAGAGGAATTGGAATTAACGCTAAATAAAAACGTAGACTTAATAACCGGAAGCTCAAAGGTATCTTCTTACATTAAAGATATGATTGTGCGAGAAAAGCAGGTGATAATTTGAAAAATGAACTTGCTTTTTTTGAAGATATTCTAAAAAGCATAGAGCTTATAGAAAGTTACTTGGAAAATAAGACTGAAGATGATTTTATGTATTCACAACAAATGCAGGACGCTGTTATCAGGCGAATCGAGATAATCGGGGAAGCAGCTAAAAGGATATCCAATGAAACAAAAAAAAAGTATCCACAGATTCCCTGGCGGCAGATGACAGGAATGAGAGATATCATTGCACATGAATACGATGGCATAGACTATGGAATTGTTTGGAATACCTGCGAAGCAAGCCTGCCTGAACTTAAAGAGCAGCTTTTATCTGTATATAATAATATTAAAGTTTAGGTACGGGTTGGCGAGACTGAATAAGCATCCGTGTAAACGGTAATAATCTCCATATAGAAACAGATGGAGGTTACCATATGAAAAAATCGAAGAACATACTCACGGACAAAGAAATGGAACTGGTAAATCTGCTGAT
>JAQVQL010000026.1 GCA_028701595.1 Herbinix sp. | reverse complement strand
AAAGCTATTCTGGTGTATGCTTATTGCAATTATCGCATTACTTGTATTTATTATATTAATTCTATTATTAAGGTCCGTTCTCTTTTTATTAGAATCAGATTCTGAGTATAAGCCTTCATCCTCAACTCTTGTCATTATTACATGGATATCATTTTGTTCCAATAGATCTCTTAACCTCAAAGCTATATTCAGATTAACATCCTTCTCCAGAGCACCGTTAACGCCTACCTTTCCAGGGTCTCTGCCGCCATGGCCGGGATCAATCACTATGTATATCTCTTCATGTTTTTTCTCTCTATCAACTTGCTGAAACAAATTCCTCATAACCTTAACAGATTGCTCCGTGGTAAGAAGCCTAGCTATAATCACTAGTAATAAAAAAAAGATGGTAAAATACTTTCGTTTCATATGTCTTACTTCCCATTTAGCTTTCCCTACATTTTATGAATTAGTATTGTATCTTATACTAAACATATAAATTGAAGAAAGAGGTTACTTATATGCTTCATATAAGTAACCTCCAAAATTATATTATTAACAGTTCCGATATCTATTAATTCAGATATCTTATAATGATATTCCAGATTTCTTCTTTTTCAAGCCCTAGCTTCCATGCTCCTATCCCTGCCACGTTTGACTCATAGATGGTCTTCATCTTCTCCTCGATGGACTTAGCATCCTCTAACCATATCTTATAGAGTGCATCATCCTTTTCAAATTCTCCGTAATGAGTTCCATAGGTATCATCCCACTGAGCTTCTATACCATTGTCAGTAAATACGTTGCTAGCTGGAGTCATGGAAAGGCTCTCACTTGTTACCTCTCCGTCGGTGGTCTCTTTCCAAAGTCTTGAGTAAAACGGAACAGCAATAATAGTCTTTTCTCTGGGTACCTCCTCTAGGGTGTTTCTTATAGCATCCTTAACAAATCCGATAGAGGCTACCGGTCCAGCAACATCAGAGCCCGAATAGTACTCATCGTATGCCATAACAATTATATAGTCAACGATTTCTCCCTGCTCTTTCCTGTTGTAATATTTATTATATGGGGCGGGCACATAATTATCTACGGATAAAACAATACCATTGTTCCTGCATTTTACAGAAAGCTCCCGTAGAAATTGAATGAAATGCTCTCCAGCTTTAGAAGGGACCTTTTCAAAATCTATATTAATTCCATTTATTTTATATTGTATTGCCGCCTCGACTAATTCATTGGACAAATTCTCCCTACGGGATGTATAGGACAGAAGCTCATACATATCCACTTCAGGGTTAAAATCATCAATCAATGCCCAGACCTCAAGTCCCAGTGCTTTTGCTTTATCCACATAATCCTGGCTTGCCAATGAAGCCATTGTACCTGATACATCATTAATGCTAAACCAAGTGGGTGTTACTACATTTACTCCCTTAGTACTACTAATCAATTCCTCCAGCTTTCCACCAGATTCCATATTAAAGATTTGGTGAAATACCAGGTTTATCTTATCTGGTCTGGTCTGAGCCGTATAAACAGGCGGTGTAAATGTGCTTGAAATCTCCTTATAGTAGGATTCCTTCACATTCTTTTCCCTTACATATCCGATAACGCCATCCTTTGTCATGACCTTGGCGAAACCTTTTTTTGGAGCCTCTTCTTTAATAGTATAGATAAGCTCCTCACCTTGTGGAAGCTGTACTAAAACGGGACTCTTAATATCCGCATCAGCTCTTAACTGAGTTGCCTTTATAACCTCGGTAAATAGATATTCTCCCCATTTGTAATCTATCACCACACGATTTGGTTCTACATAAAAACGGTATGTTAAATCAGAATATTTTTCAACAAAATCCAGAGCAATATATACCTCGTCGCCATAAAGCTTCAATATGGGATATTCAGATACAGCCTCTGTCTTAATCATGCTTTTCGTTATTGAATATTTATTATCTACAGCCTCAGCTTGAATAATCTCAGTAGGAGTGGTATAGGTTAATATGTTTTCATTCTGATCCCAATAAAATCTATGATTAAATTCATTAATTACAGTATCATAATCAATATATACTGTCCCATCTGCCATAATCCCAGATTTATCATATATTTCATCCTGAAGAATTATCATTACCTCTGTATCCTCTACCTGATAATATTCAGTCAGAAGCATTACCTCATCACTCGGGGTCATTTTTCTAATTAAGGCAATCCCAATTCCTATGGTTAAGATTAAAATTGCGATAGCTATTCCTATAATTGCAATTTTTATTTTTTTATCCATGCTTCCTCCAAGAATTTTCTTGAACTTATTTTCTTCGGCAGATTAGCTTGAAAGCTTCGCTTCCTCGCTCACGTTACTCTTATCCTTGTGAATTATCTCGTTCTATTATGACACATAAATCGTGTCATATAAAACTTGCTAACTCACAAGGACTAATCTGCCTATCGTGGACATTATAACATTTATTTAGACAATCGTCATTACTAAATTTCGACTAATATTGTGATTAATATGGCAAAATATAACGCCTTAAGAATATAAGATGTCTAATTCATCCCATTTATTCTTAAGGCGCATTCAAGCATCTCCTTATATATTGCGTTCCTTCTTGGATCAAGAAACCATTTACATACAGCAGTTTATAAACCATAACCAATAAAGTATAGAGGGTATTTAGGTCTGGTCATCGCTGCGGTAAAGCATTACTAATAACATTGTACAGGCATTAAGAGGTGTTATTACAATATTATCGGATAAGAAGGTCATTTGTGATATGTTATACTTATCCATAATGCCTGTTACAATCCCTATTCTTCATGAAGCTTCATACCCTTTGTTTTATTCAAAGGGAATATATCATCCGAATAGACCATGAAATAATTTATGAGTATCTCTTGATAATGATGTGGGCTCAGGTTCATATGGAATTCTAAAAAAGCATCTTTTGGTTTCAATAGATATTCTCTTTATAAGATTGTCCTTAGCATATGGAATCATATGTATCCAGTGTTTACTACCTTTAATACTCTCCATATCCTTTATAAATGAAACCATTCTGATTTGATTCCATATAGCGATATCTCCTATGATGATTTTATTACCGCATCGAATAAATTCATCCATAGCGACTGTATAATTCGTACCGAAATCAAGTATATAACAATCATAATCACCTCCTAAAATCTCAGGAATGCGATTAAGTGTCACCTGCTTAAAATAGGTGATTCTGTCAAGGCTAAAGGAATAATCATTCTCTTTACTCCATTCATAAGCCTCCCTAAGCAGTGCAAAATCCCTATGGTTGTTGCATTCCAGATAAGCTGTCTTAAATCTTCTTTCACTAGCAAAATATGAAGCCAGAAGCATGCCTGTATAAGTTACACCTACACCACGATTAACACCTAATAATCCAATAGTTAATTTATTCTGTGGGCTTATGCTTGCAGACAGCCTTCTTAACAGCATTGGCTTTCTTTTCATGCTACCACTCCTCTACTTACTACAAAGCTCCGCCAGCTCTCTGAAAAATTCATGACTGTTCTTATCCTTTGGTCTAGAGAAAGGATCAGGTTCATAGGGTATCCTTAGGCAATTCCTAAACATCATACTTTTTATTACCTGCCTAAATTGTCTTCCATTAACAAAGTTAAACAGGAAAATAATATCTTTATATTCTGATACCAATTCCAACGCTTCCTCAGAATATCCCAGCTCCCAGTCCTTAGCTCCAAGTAATAGTATCTTAATCTCGGCTTTTAAGAATTGCTCCTTGTTATTCATATTCAGACATCCATAATCTTTTATTACCACATTATATTCAGATATATCCGCCATCTGAGTATTATCTGCACATATCATCGATATACCATTCATCTTAGTTATGTCCTTGTCATTATTAAGCCCAATATACCTATTGCTAGCCTGCCATACACATCTGCTTTTATTCTGCTCAATATACAGACAATTTAAATTCTGCCTATTAAAGTAGCTGCAAAGACGAAAGGACATGTGGGTTGTTCCAATTCTTGACTGTGCTCCTGCAATACCTATCTCAATTGATGACCCTGGGTTAAGCAACTTCTTCTTTTTTCTCATGCTTGCTGATAATTGACGTTCTAACCCAGATACAGAGGCATACCTTTGGGATGGATCAAACCTTAGGCATCGGCTAATTATCTTACCTAGTTTTTTTGCTCTGTTATTAATAAAGTCTATATGCTCAGTTTTTTCTCCTATAGTACTTATGGACTTGCCTGTTGCCATAAAATATAATAACATTCCAATACCGTATACATCACATCTTTCGTCTAAACCCTCATTACCATACAATTCCGGAGCGGCATAGCCTATCGTACCATAATATTCAACGTTTTTATCTGCTTCGTCACGAAACATGGCACTTCCAAAATCAACAAGCTTTAGTGTCCTATCTGTTACAATTATATTGTCAGGCTTAAGGTCTAGATATAGAATCGGTCTTTTTACACTGTGGAGATAGTTGATTAAATCGCAGATTTGAAGGGCGAAATGAATTATGATATCATCATTTAGATAGTTCCTTTCTGTAACATATTCTTTAAGGGTTATCCCTTCAAGATATTGTTCGACAATATAGGAACCATCTTCATCTTCTTCAATATCATAAACTATAGGAATACATGAATGCTTTAGATCTTTTAGAATTTGTGCTTCTTTAAGTTGTAGCTTGTATAAGGGATGATGCTTGGTGATATGTTTTATTGCTCGATATGAATTTAATTTGATATGCTCTGCCAGATAAACCTCGGCCGTTCCGCCTTGACCAATAAGTTTAATTATGCGGTATTTGTCAAACCATATTTCTTGCGACATACACTCCTTTCCTATCAGCAAACTATGATGACGGATCATCTGACCTTATTATATCCATAATTTGGTAGGTTTACAAGCATTTTCGACCCTTTAAAATGACGAATTTTTTTTACTTATGTGTACAAAATGACAGTGTCATTTTTGAATTATATTGAAGAAATGGTATGTTTATTCATACAAATTTCATAACTTGGCGTATTGACTTTAATTCCTTTTTAACTTATACTCTTTTTACACCAATGGTTGATTTTAGTTGTAGCTAAATAATCAGTTCCTGTTAATACAGAAAGGGGTGTACTCTATGAAGATAGAAAAAATAAGTGACAACCAGATTAGATGTACCTTGAACAAGAGTGATTTGATAGACAGAGAAATGAAAATAAGTGAGCTGGCTTATGGCACAGAGAAAGCCAAAGCATTGTTTCGTGATATGATTCAACAGGCCTTTTATGAGTTCGGCTTTGAAGTAGATGATATTCCATTAATGATTGAGGCAATTCCCGTATCTACAGAATGCTTGATTCTGGTTATTACGAAGGTAGATGATCCCGATGAGTTAGATACTCGTTTCTCGAAGTTCTCCTCCTTCAATACCCATGATTTATCTGATAAATCCGATGATGATGACGATGACGCCTATGCGGATGAAATAATTAACACCTTTGAACATTTGGATGATTTTTCAGAGGATGGAGAGGATAATCCCAAGGAAATAACGGATGCCTCCGCTCCCGAAACAGATCGCAAACAAGAAATTCATATTCCAGTTAATCTAACTAAGGTTTATTCCTTCCGCTCCATTAGCGAGGTTATCGCTTTAGCCAATATATTACTGGGAATTTATAAGGGAAATAACACGCTATATAAAGACTCTGTTACTTCAACTTATTATCTAGTCATTAGTATTTCAAAGCATACGCCTGAGGAATTCAATAAAATCAGTAATATAATCTCTGAATACGGAAAATCCGAACGTAATACTTATGCTACCCAGGTCTATTACGAGGAGCATTATGAAGTTATAGTGAAGGATCAGGCTATACAAATACTGTCTGTCATGTAAAGGTTAGTAATAACTGACCCGAAACCTAAAGGGAGCTAAATCAATACTAATTAACTTATAGTATTGATTTAGCTCCCTTTTTATACCTCTTTATGATACACAACATAGACTTGATATTGCTATAACATCTTGAGGGATAAAGTATTTATGTTATAATATCTATATCTCATTATGTTATAATGGATATTGGAGGGAAAGTAGATGAAGGAATTCTATTCTTGTCATGAAGCAACAAATTATGCTATGGAGACCGAACGTTTTGCTATATCCCATCTTTTATCAGATGAAAAAACAATGGAGATCCACATTCATAGCTGCTATGAAATACATTATTCTATTGCTGGCGGCAAAGAATTTTTTATAAGTAACAACTATTATAAAATAAATGGAAACAATATGTTTTTTATCTCTCCGAATGAGAATCACCATATTACTAAATTGGATAAAAGCTCACATGAGCGAATAAACATCGCCATCCATCCAAAGTTCTTTACACGTTATTCTACTCAGGCGAGCCCTTTAGAAAACTGTTTCAAGAACCTGGATGACTTATCTAATAGAGTTATTTACATCGATAGCAAAAACCATAAGCGTCTCGAGTTTTTATTACAAAAAATCTACTTGGCAAATGGGTTTGGCTCAGAGCTAATAGAAGACCATGCATTTTGTGAAATACTTATTATGCTCCATAATATTCAGATAAATCAATTTAAGACGCCAGAACCCAGCATCACGGAAAATACTACGGCAAAAAATATTATCAATTATATCAATAAGAATATTACAGATGAAATTAGTCTTGATGAATTGGCCAATACATTCTTTCTAAGCAAATCATACATATGCAGGACTTTCAAGACCTTTACTGGTACCACTATTAGCAAGTATATATCAGCACGACGAATTAGCATGGCCAAAGCCTTGATTGATGAGGGCCATAAGCCAAGCGAGGCATGTGCTGCTGTCGGGTATAATAGCTACAATAACTTTTTTAAATCATTTGTAAACATTGTAGGAATATCACCAAGTAGCTACAGTAAGTACACATAATTTGTATTTGCATGAATTCCATTTTGTCTGCAACAACATATCAACCTGGTTGTTTGCCAATATAAGCTAGAATACCACCATCTACATATAAGATATGACCGTTGACAAAATCTGAAGCTTCAGATGCTAGGAATACCGCGGGACCCTTCAGGTCATCCGTAGTTCCCCACCTACCAGCTGGAGTCTTACTAATTATAAATTGATCGAAAGGATGACGGCTACCATCTTGTTGCTGCTCACGCAAGGGTGCGGTCTGAGGCGTTTCGATATAGCCAGGTCCGATACCGTTACATTGAATGTTATACTCACCATATTCACTAGCAATATTCTTCGTCAACATTTTTAGCCCACCCTTTGCCGCTGCGTATGCCGATACAGTTTCACGTCCAAGTTCACTCATCATGCTACAGATGTTAATAATCTTGCCATGACCTTTTTTAATCATGGAGGGGATAAAGGTCTTGGCAACGATGAAGGGAGCGTTCAAATCCACATCAATAACCTTTCGGAAATCTGAAGCACTCATCTCAGTCATTGGAATTCGTTTAATAATACCCGCATTATTTACAAGAATATCAACTACGCCTATCTCTTCTTCAATTTTTTTTGATAGTTTTAATACTGCATCTTCATCTGTAACATCGCATACATAACCTTTAACATCTATGCCGATAGCTTTGTAGCTCTCTATTCCTTTACTTACAAGTTCTTCGTTTATATCATTAAAAACAATTCTTGCGCCTGCTTCAGCTAAGGCACTTGCAATGGCAAAACCAATACCATATGAGCCTCCAGTTATAAATGCTACTTTTCCTTTAAGCGAAAATATATTCATTTAACTCCCTTCTATAATATATCTAGCGTTTTATTTACATCCATATCATTAAAAGCTTGATTTTCTCCACCCATTGCCCAAATAAATGCATAATTTGAAGTTCCACAACCAGAGTGAATGGAATAGCTTGGTGAAATTACCGCCTCTTCATTCTTCATAACAATGTGGCGGGTCTCATCTGGCTGTCCCATAAAATGAAATACAACGTTGTCACCCTCAATATCAAAATATGTATATACCTCCATACGGCGCTCGTGCGTATGCACTGGCATTGTGTTCCAAACGCTTCCCTTGTCTAAAATGGTTAAGCCCATAGACAACTGGCAGGTAGGTAACACGTCTGGGTGGATAAATTGATTGATGACACGTTTGTTACTGGTTTTACTATCTCCTTGGGGGTTCTTAGCCGCGTCCTCTATAGAGATGGACCTGGATTCATAGCTGGCGTGAGCTGGATAGCTAACGCCATAAAATTTAGCTGGATTGCACGCATCTTGGCTTCTGAATAACAGCTCTTTAGCTCCTTTGGTAACATATATGCAGTCCTTGTTATTCATCCTGTATTCTTTGCCGTCCAATATACAACTTCCGGGACCTCCAATATTAAAGAAGCCTGCCTCACGACGCTCAAAAAAATAATTAGTGCCAAAGCTGTGCCAAATGTCCATATTTTGTTCCAAATTAACAGTCTGTTCTACAGGCATTATACCCAAGACTACCGCGCGATCAACATGAGAATATACTGACACCACTTTATCTGCCTTGTATAAATTTACAATCAAAAACTCATCTCGAAGCTGCTGTGTAGTATAATGTTTCACGTCACTAGGACCAGTAGAGTAACGAATATCCATAATATAACCTCCTACTTAATTTATTTTTATTAAAATCCAATTTCATCTGCAACAACTATTACATTTAGCCTTCCTGGGAATTTATATGCGTCAAGTATTACGGAAAGATAATTACACATTCTTCCTGCTATAGTTTCGGTTTGAATTGCATCACAATCGTTACAAACGCCTGTTTCAACACAAGGTAAGGTGTAATGTCCTTCCTTATAGGCGTTTGCTGGAGCGATTTCATAACACCTTTGAATTCCTGCTTCTATATCCTTAACAAGCTTGTTTACTCCCACAACAAATATGACTTTTTTAGGACCATATGTCATGGCTGCAACACGGCCGCCGCTACAATCCATATTTACAAGCTCTCCGTTCTGAGTAACAGCATTGCTACTAGTGATAAACACATCTGCCATAAGTGATTCCCTCATAGCCGTGAAATGATAATCCGGTGGCTGGCTGTACTTAGAACTATAACGATCTATTAGGTTGTATTTATCGGTTCTAAGCTCATCCAACACATCTAAGTGGATTACAGTTTGTGAGCCACCTAAGCCTATGCTACTGCCTTCAGGTATCATTGAGAGAAGGATTTTCTTTGCCTCTTCTTTTGTTTTAGCAATCTCTACAATGAAATGCTTTTTTTGTAAGGCTTCTGCCATATATTCTGCTTTCTTAGCGACATGCCACTCATAATATTCATTGAATTCACGCACAATCTTTCCTCCTTATGACCGTTCTTCACATTTATTTTAACAGGTTACAAGGTGATTATTATCACTTGTATTGACCAAAAGTAGTAATATATTGAACCTTATATAATAATTGTATTATCTTTTTTATTGTCATATTTATGATATACTACTTTTTTATCAAAAAAAGAACGCATTGCATCCAAACTAAAATAATTTGTTCTGCAACACGCTCTTTTTACTATTATACATCTACTAGATTATTGTAGCTCTGTCTTACTCACCAATCTGAGCTGCTATTCTGTCCATGAAATCATCGGGATCCACTCCATGAACCATGGCAGCCTCTTCCAAGGTTTCAGCTTGTGCTGAAGGGCATCCAAGGCAGTGCATACCTATATCAAGTAGTACCGGAATAATATTCTGATCCATGGCAATCGCCTGTGCAATCGTCATGTCTTTAGTAATCGTAGCCATATCTTACCTCCTTAGCTTGTGGTTTATATCTTATTATAAACCAAATTCGGCTTACATTTAGTAGCCTAGGCAACATTATATTCTATAAAACTTACTGAGTCAAGAATATAATCACATGAAATAAATGTAGCGAATATAATCGCATGAAATAAATGTATTATCCTAAATTATAAATTACAAATGTCTCTATTTTTTTATCTATAATTTTTTTCACTTGCATATTTTTTATTCCTATACTAAAATAGTTAGGATTGCAAATACAAAGGAGGTATTATACTATGGCATACAAGATTAGTGATGAGTGCATCAGCTGTGGTGCTTGCGCAGATGAGTGTCCAAGCGGCGCAATCTCTGAAGGCGCTACACAATACGAAATTGATCCGGATACATGCATAGATTGTGGTGCTTGCGAAGGAGTTTGTCCTACCAGTTCTATTTCTGCTTAGTTATTACGTACATATTATAGCAAATAAGTTTATTTGCCGCATAATATATGCATGCCTATCTATATGCTTATATTTAAGCATGCATATATTCAAAAAAAGAGTTGTTCTACCTTCTGTTGAATACCGAGGGTAAGACAACTCTTTTTTTTCTATATATAAACCTTATGTTTCTTGAAAAACTTGGATTTTTTTCTTTTATTTCCATCAAATGTAGCTGCTGCATGCATTCTGCTTCTTTGATAATCCCGCAAGGTAGCATCGAATTTCCTAAAACGCTCTTCTTCCTTTTCTTCCTGTATATGCATAATAAAATTCATTTCTTTAACGACAGAATTTGTTACTTTAGAGCTAATATCCCCTGATAATTCAGAGTTATTATCCTTAAGTGCGGATTTAATAATCTGACTCATAATGGCCCTAAACTGGCTCATCTTATCTTGCTCTTCTGGGATTTCATTCTTAGTATCACTTGCTACAAGGCTTGTCCCTTCCTCATGCTCTTTTTCACTGATCTTTTCGTCCTTCCACATATCATTCACCCTTCCGTTAAGTTCATCCTTAAGCTTTACCATGGTCTGATCATCAAGAAATTCTATCTTATTAAGATTAGGTAGAAGCATCTTTATTGCCTTCAATTGAAAGCCTTGCTCTTTTAGTTGCTTTGAGGCCTTTAGTAACTCAATATCGGAGTCCCTATAATACCGATGTCCCATTTCATTTCTCCCAATTGGTAGATTAAGCTCGTCCTCCCAATATCTTAGCGTATGTGATTCTACTCCGACTCTTTTTGAGGCTTCTGAAATCATATACCTAACTTCTTTCATCAATTCTCCTCCACTACAATTTACTTCTGAAATATTGTAATTATTTTCCACTTTTTACATTATAGCATAGCAAACTTCAATTGCAATATCTTTTCCTTATATTCCCATTTAACTTATCGACATAAAAAGGAGACACTTCGGTGAAGTCTCTCCTTTTCTACACAATCCTCTAAATTTAATTAAATTATTACTGCCTATTTTCTCTATTGGCAAACTTCATATATTGAGCCTGCCATGCTAATTTAATTGTTCCCGTTGGGCCGTTACGTTGCTTTCCTATTATTATTTCAGTAACACCCGGCTCCTCAGAATCAAGATTATAGTATTCATCACGATAAATAAACATTACAACGTCGGCATCCTGCTCAATAGCTCCCGATTCACGAAGATCTGATAGCATGGGTCTTTTATCTGGTCGCTGTTCAACTGCACGGCTTAGCTGTGATAAGGCAACAACAGGTACATTAATCTCTCTTGCTAACGCCTTTAGGGAACGTGATATCTCTGATATCTCCTGCTGCCTTGATTCAGCTCTTTTACCACCTGACATCAATTGTAGGTAGTCAATTACCACAAGTCCCAAATTTCTCTCAAGCTTTAGCTTTCGGCATTTAGATCTTAATTCGCCAATCGATATTGATGAGGTGTCATCAATAACTAAATTAGAACCACCTATTACTCTAGCACTCTCCATTAAGCTTGCCCATTCATCTGCAGATAGATTACCCGTCCTAATATTCTGAGAATCTACCCTAGAATTCATAGCTAAAATTCGCTTTGCCAATTGATCCTGAGACATCTCCAGACTAAAAATTGCTGTGGTTATATTGGAGCGTAACGCTACATACTCAGCTATATTCAGCGCAAAGGCCGTCTTACCCATGGATGGTCTTGCAGCTATTAAGATTAAATCTGAAGGCTGAAATCCTGCTGTTTTATAATCCAAATCATAAAAGCCCGTAGCAATTCCTGTTACGCTTCCTTTATTTTTTGATGCTGCCTCTATACTGTCAATAGAACGAAGTACAACTTCCCTTATACTGGTAAATTCCTTGCTGCCTCGATTCTGTGAAATGTTGAAAACCTCTTTTTCTGTCTTTTCTAGGATTGTATCAAGATTTTCTTTATCCAAATAGCAGTCATTAGCAGTCTCTTCAGCAACCTTGATTAATCTTCTAAGTACAGCCTTATCTTTGACAATTTGGGCATAATATTTCACATTTGCCGATGTAGGTACAGAGGATACCAAATCTCTGATAAATTCAAGACTAGAAATCTGCGGGGGAACATCCTTTTCCTTCAGCCTATTTTGTAAGGTCACCAGGTCCACTGGTTTTCCTTCATTATGCAAATCAAGCATGGTATCAAAAAGTATTCCATGTTGCTGCTCGTAGAAATCACTACTGTTTATAAATTCAGAAGCCACAAGAATAGCATCCTTATCCATTATCATAGAACCTATGACAGATTGCTCTGCCTCCAGGCTATGCGGAAGTATCTTCTTTATAAAAGCCTCATCCATTGGTAATCCCCCTCATGTTTCTATAGCTCTAGATCGCTTCAACTGCAATCTTAAGTGTGACTGTAACCTTAGGATGCAATTTTACACCGACTGTATAGGAGCCCGCATTCTTAATTGGCTCCGAAAGCTGTATCTTTTTTCTATCAAGCTCTAAGCCTGATTGTTCATTTAATGCTGCTGCAATCTCCTTGGTGGAAATCGAACCGAAGGTCTTGCCGCCTTCTCCGGCTTTTATCTTTAGATTAACTGTGTAAGCCTCTAGCTTTTTAGCTAACTCTCTGGCCTCTGCAAGTATTTCCTGTTGTCTTCTATCCTCAGCATCCTTTTGTAGCTTTAGGTCATATAAATTTTGCTTTGTCGCCTCTACACCAAGCTTCTTAGGTAGGATGAAGTTTCTTGCATAACCATCACTAACCTTTACAATACTGCCCTTCTTACCAAGGCTTTTAACGTCTTCCATTAATATCACTTCCATATGGTTGATTCCTCTCTATATTAATAATAAATTATGTTATCTAGATGTCTCCCTCTCCTACCATAGTATCGAGTGTATCCTTTAGCTTAACTATGGCATCTTCAATAGTATAGCCCTCCAATTGGCTGCCTGCCACACTTAGATGACCGCCTCCTCCTAGCCGCTCCATAACAAGCTGAACATTTACCTCGTCAATTGATCTAGCACTTATATATACCTTATTATTGAACTGTGAAAGTACAAATGATGCTTTTATTTCTGCAATATTTAAAAGCTCGTTAGCTACCTGTGCTCCCATGACAGTTGGGATCTCAACGTTCTCACTCTCGCATACAGCTATTGCATAGTAATCTAAATATACCTCAGTGCTACTTATTGCTTCAGCTTTTATCTTAAATTCCATGAAATCGCTTCTGAAGAATTTACGAAGTCTAGTTACATCCGCACCATTTCTTCTTAAATATGCCGCAGCCTCGAATGTTCTTACCCCTGTCTTAGTGAGGAAGTTGTTCGTATCAATCACTATACCAGCATATAAAGCATCCGCTTCCATAGGTCTAAGTTTTAAGTTACCTCCTATGTATTGCAGAATTTCTGCAATCATCTCACAGGTCGAGGACGCATAGGGTTCAATATAAGATAAGGCTGCATTTTCGATTGCCTCATTGGTCTGTCTATGGTGATCAAATATTATTATTGTTCTTGCATAATCAAGCAGCTCTTCACATTCCAATAAGCTAGGACGGTTAACGTCTACAATCACCAACAAGGTGTTTGAATCGACAACCTCCTTTGCCTGCTCATTTTGAATGAAAAGATCCTCCTCATAATCAGCATTTCCGGCAAATCGGCTTATCATTGGCCTTAGTGATGTGGTAATTTCATTTATTACTATATGAACCTTTTTATTAAATGCCTTTCCTATCCTATATACACCGATAGCAGCACCAAAGGAGTCTACATCGCCTATGGTATGGCCCATAATAACAATCTTGTCCTTGCCTTCAACAAATTCACGAAATGCATGAGCCTTTACCCTGGCTTTTACTCTTGTGCTTTTTTCAACCTGGATGCTCTTGCCTCCGTAGTATGAAATCTTGTCCCTGTCTTTTATGACAGCCTGGTCCCCGCCTCTTCCTAAGGCAAGATCTATGGCGGCACGTGCATATTCATAGCCAGTAATATAGCTATCAGCATTTACACCAAGACCGATACTAATGGTTACGGCCATCTCATTTCCTATGTTTACATTTCTTACCTCTTCCAGAATGGAGAACTTAGTGCTTTGAAGGACAGAAAGATATTTATATTGAAATACGAATATAAATTTATCCTTCTCAAGCTTCTTTATAACTGCGTCAATACCCTGCATGTACTTATTAATCTTTCGATCTACTAATGCTGTAAGCAAGGAACGTCTAACCTCATCTATACTATCCAAGGCCTCATCATAATTATCTATATAAAGCAATCCTACTATAAGCTTTTGTTCTCTGTTCTCTTTTTGTAGGATGATTATATCTGTTTCATCAAATAAAAACATGGCTATTAAAGCGTTCTTGGTCTCCCAAGCCTTTTCAGATTCATAAAAGCTCCAATTGGCATCCTCATCAAAGCTCGGGGATATGATCTTACGAAGTACAACCTTATAATTTCTATTATTTAATGTGATATGGGCAACCTCATCAGCCTCTGCTTTTGGAATACTATCCTCTGTAATATCGGGAATAATACTAGATACTGCACGACCTATAGCCTTTTTACCTTGCATCAAATCCATAAACTCATTATTGCCCCATTGAAGTCTTGCCTCTACATCAAGTAGCGCATAGGGAACTGCCATCTCCTTTAATAAGCGCTTTTGTACCTGAGCAAAATCCATGGCGTACCTAACAAGTTCTGTGGTAATTTGATG
The DNA here is from genome assembly GCA_028701595.1 of Herbinix sp. Classification (GTDB taxonomy): domain Bacteria; phylum Bacillota; class Clostridia; order Lachnospirales; family Lachnospiraceae; genus Mobilitalea. The sequence goes on along the minus strand of JAQVQL010000026.1, from coordinate 658 downwards.
TCTCTTAAAATAAAATACAGACAAGGCAAATAAAAAATAGACTACAATAAAACCCGACATTACATATCCGGCTCGCTTGCTAATTATATATATGACAAGGTTCATTAATAGCAATAGAACGGTTAGATAGACCGGCCATAAAAGATATACCTTTAATGAACTGTTTAGTCTTAATCTTTTACCCATGGTATAGACTCCTTTTGGAAAAGGGTTATATTTCTAAGCTAGTAATACTTATTTTAGCATAGATTCACAACTTTTTAAAGTTCTTATTTTAAATCGGTAAGATCATGGTTTATTTGATACTACACCAAAAAAGCCGTTACACAACATTTGTTATGCAACGGCTTACTTATTAATTTAATCTACAGTGTAGGGCATTAGGGCGATATGTCTTGAGCGCTTAACTGCAACAGTTAAAGCTCTCTGATGCTTTGCACAGTTTCCGGTAATTCTTCTGGGAAGAATCTTACCTCTTTCTGAAACATATCTTTTTAATTTATTAACATCCTTATAATCAATGCCTGTAAAGCTCTTATCTGCACAGAATACACAAACTTTCTTTCTTCTACGGCCGAAGCTTCTTTTTCTACCTTGAGAGTCTCCTCTGTCATTCCGATTGAATGCCATATCATAACCTCCTTACTGAATTTTATTA
>JAQVQL010000248.1 GCA_028701595.1 Herbinix sp. | reverse complement strand
AGCCCAACTAAATTCTCTGATAGGTCATCTAGATAGCTTTATATCTGATAATGCAGAATCATTGAACTATGATATTAGTCAAACCCCAGATATGACAATTCCACATGATAGTACTCAGACAAATAGTACTCAATCAACCAGTACTGACCCAAGCATGGTTCACTTAAATAATACTAATATAGATAATGTAATTAGTTTGCACAAGGAGCTTCTGTCTTTATTCACCGAAGGTGAGGGTAGGCAGGAACTATTCTCTAAGGATACTACCCTAAGAAACATTTTGCCAGATAGTGAGCTAATAGCACTTCAAGATAAAATACTTGGAAAAATAAGCGAAACTTCTTTATATAAGAATGAGCAGGTGGAGAATATTCAAAGTCAGCTTTCAAATGGCACTATGACCTTAGAAAGCCTTTTAGATATTATGCATGATTTGTATGGTAAGGAGTCCTTACCGCTTTTTTCAGAAAGTAGTATGCTTCCTATTCAAATATTCGATGCATTTACTGCTATAGCATCGCAGCTGTCCGCTATTGATAGGGAGAAGCTTGTTCATTTACTTAAGTCCGATTCTTACCGGGATATATTAACAGAGGCTCTTCACCAGAGATGGACCCTAAGTCCAAAGGAGCTTCCTAAGGAAAATAAGGTTAGAGAATTCTTTAGACATCTTGATAGGGATATGGAACATCTAGATAAGCTAACTGATAGTTCTAGAATGTCTTCGGAGGTAAAAGCAACAATAAATAAACTGCAGGGTAATCTGCAGTTTATGAAGGATCTAAATGAATTGTTTTTGTATCTCCAGCTACCTATAAGGTTTAAGGATAAAGATACCCATGGAGATTTATATGTATTTACACGTAAGAACCAAAAACATCGTGATACAGAGAAGCTTAATGTTTTGCTTCACCTGGATATGGCCAATCTCGGTTCTATGGATATTCACTTATCTATGAGTGATCGTCAGGTTAATGCAGTTTTTTATCTTGAAAAGCCATCAGAACCTATAATAGCCAAGCATCTGCATGAGCTTATTAATGCATTAAACGAGAAGGGGTATCTGCTTCAGGCTAAGACACAGATATCCGATAGTAAACCTGATTTTATTAATGATATTTTACAGGATGATGCAGCCAGCTCAAATACACATCGCTATACCTTTGATATCAGGGCATAGTATTGCTACTAGTCTTCCTCCGCAAGCTTATATTCGTAAGCATCAAAAATGAAGGAGAGTACCTCTGCCATCCCAATAAATTCACATCCGTACATGGTAAGGCTATCATCTATGGGTTGGCTTCTTATAATCTTAACTACACTATGAAGTGTCTCTTTTTCACCGAGATTAATGCTGGCATTAAAATAATATCCTATAGGAAGCTTGCTTTCTGAGCTGAACCCTATTCCAACCTTAGAAATATCCATAACATTAATCGGTGCGTTAATATTGATGACATGCACATAATCCTGCTTATATAAATCGCTGATTTCTAAGGATAGCTTAATTGGTAACCTTTTTGCCCTTCTTTTTTCCTTCATATATATCCTCCGATTACATTTTCTATTGTAATGTGTGCTCATATATTAAATACTATAGTCTATTGTTATTATAATACAATAAAATGGAAATAACAATGTATTAGTCTATTAACTCTTTAAGGATTATATTTACTAAAGAAGGGTCTGCCTTCCCCTTCATAGCCTTCATAATCTGTCCTATTAGATAGCCAAAAGCCTTTGTCTTGCCATTCTTATAATCTAATACAGCTTGTGGATTATCCTCAAGCACTTTCATAGCCATCTTACGAAGCATCTTATCATCAGATATCATTTCAAGTCCATGATTTCTAACATAGTCCTCCGGTTCTACATCCTTTAAACACATTTCTTCAAATACATCCTTGGCCTTTGTACGGTTAATTCCCCCATTATCTATCATTTCGATTAGTTTTGATAATCTTTTGGGGGTAATACACAAATTCCATGAGTCCATATAATTTTCCTTCATCACACGCATCCCCTGGACCATCAGCCAGTTGGATACTTCCTTTGGTAAATTACATAGCTTTGTTGTATTCTCAAATAAATCAGCTATTTCCTTTGACGAGGTAAGAACTTCTGCATCATATTCTGATATACCATAATCCTTTTGATAGCGAATTATTTTCTCATCACGAAACTCTGGAAGCGACATGTTAAGCTTATGTATCCACTCTTTGGAAATCTCAATAGGTGTTATGTCTGGCTCAGGAAAATATCTATAATCCTGTGCCTCCTCCTTAGATCTCATTCGTAAGCTTTTATTGTTTTCGGCATCCCATCTTCTGGTTTCCTGAAGAATATTCCCTCCGTCTAGTAAGATATCAATCTGTCTCTTGCTCTCTTCTTCGATTGCTCTCTTTATAGCCTTAATGGAATTCATATTCTTTATCTCTGTTCTGGTTCCAAGCCTCATCTCACCGTATTCCCGTACAGAAAGATTTATATCCACTCTCATAGATCCCTCTTGCATCTTACAGTCAGACACCTCCATGTATCTAAGCATTAGCCTTAGCTTATCTAGATATGCCTCAACCTCATCTGCCGACCTCATATCAGGTTCACTTACAATTTCTATCAGTGGAACCCCCGAACGGTTATAGTCTACAAGCGTGATGTTTCTATCCGAATCATGGAGCAATTTCCCCGCATCCTCCTCCATATGGAGCTCGTGAATACCTATAGATTTATGTCCATCCTCTATATCGATAGTTATTTTTCCATTTCTCGCTATAGGAAAATACAGCTGGGACACCTGATATGCCTTAGGTAGATCTGGATAGAAGTAATTCTTCCTGTCAAACATACAATTCTCTACTATAGTACAATTAAGAGCAAGTCCAGTTGATACACCATACTCCACTACCTTTTTATTTAACATCGGAAGAGCCCCAGGCATTCCCATACATATTGGACAGGAATTTGCATTTGCTTTATCACCAAATCTAGTAGAGCAGTCACAAAAGATTTTAGATTCAGTAGATAACTCCACATGAACCTCAAGACCGATGACCGTTTCGAATCTCTTCATATGTTGGTCACCTCACTTTCGGCCTTTCGTATGGTCTAGTTTGTTCAAAGGAATATGCTGCTTGTATTATGTTTTTTTCACCGAATCTATTTCCGATAAGCTGCAGTCCAATGGGTAGTCCCTTACGATCCCTTCCACAGGGAATACTTACCGCAGGAAGGCCAGCCAGATTAACAGAGCAATTAAGTATCTCTGCTTTATGCTTTTTATTTGTCTGCGCAGAATCGCTGCTTAGTAAGGGTGCTGTGTTTATGGATTCCGGGCTTAGTAGGATATCATATTTATCAAATGCCTTAGTATATGCTCTGCTGATAGTACTACGTATCCTTCTAGCCTTATTATAGTAAGTCTCGTAATTGCCCGAGCTAATCATAAATGCCCCGAGCATAACCCTTCTTTTTACTTCATATCCAAAGCCCTCTCCTCTTGAATTCTTGTATAATTCATCAAGACTTATATAATCATCTGTACGATGTCCGTACCTAACTCCGTCATATCTTGATAGATTGGAGCTGGCTTCCGCGCAGGAAATAACATAATATGCCTGTACACTGTACAATATTTCATTCAAATCAAATATATCTACTTTGGCTCCCATATTTTCAAAGGTCTTTATTGCCCCCATAAAGTAGCTTCTTATATCCTCGTCCAAATCCTCCTCCAGATATAGCTTAGGAACACCTATCCTCATATTCGATACATCATCCACAAGAGCTTGATGATAGTCATACCTTTCCTTCTTTTCTGATGTTGCATCCTTAGGGTCATATCCGGATATCACTTCAAGGACCGATACACAGTCAGATATGTTTCTGCATAATGGACCTATCTGGTCAAGAGATGATGCT
>JAQVQL010000247.1 GCA_028701595.1 Herbinix sp. | reverse complement strand
TCCTAAAGTGCCCGAAGGATAAGATAGACAACAACATTAAGAGCATGAACAGGGTCACTGAACAACTTACAAGCCTGGAGGACTGCTGCGAATTCTACAAATCCATTCTAAAGAAAGCAATTGATATACGGAATAATAATAGTCAGAAAAGATATGCTGGTATTATCGAACAGGCAAAGGAATATATGCATCAAAAATATTCCATGAGTGATCTTACTCTTTATAAGGTTGCATCTACAGTTAATGTCAGTCCAAATTATTTCAGTTCACTTTTTAATCAGGAAGCAGGTATGACTTTTATTGAATATCTGACTAATATCCGCATGGAGAAGGCAAAGGACTATTTAAGGTGCTCTGCCAATAAGATAACTGAGATTGGAAGTTTAGTTGGATATCTTGATTCTCATTACTTTAGTTACATATTTAAGAAAACACAGAATTGTACACCGTCGGAATATCGGTTACAGGGTAAGAACAATCCTAATTCTTCCGGCATTTGAGTGATTACATAGTATCCGAATGGGGGAATTAGTATAATAAAATATAGCAAGGCAAAGCAAATTAAATACCCATTAAGGTTGAAACTATTCATGGTAGCCGTTATCATCATCATACCAATGATTATTCTAGCTGTTTACCAGATTGCAGCTCTACATAATTATAGCACTGCATATGATGCGATAGTACGAAGAATTACCTCTGCTAATGATTATAACCTCAATTTTAAAGAGGAAATGGATGAAAGCATGTATAAGATTGTTGTAGAAGCTGTAACCTTCGATGAGATTGATGAGAATGACGACTTAATAAATCCTTATACACTGATAGATGATGCAAGGGAGAACTTTACCAATCTGAAGGAGATAACTTTTAGTAGAGAAAGTCTGGATTGGATAAAACGTATCCTGCTTAATCTTGATACCCTGAGGGATAGAATCAATGAAATTCGTGATAATCTTCAGGAGACAGGTAATTATGAAGAGAATATTGAGATGCTGGAATCGGATATCTATATTTTGACTGAGCTTTTTCAGGAAGAAATCCAGTATTACATTTATTATGAAACTCAGGATTTTGAAGCGATTAGGCTGAGCCTTGATAATCAGGTTACCAATGTAATCTTGACAATGATTGTAGCATTATCTGCGATTATTATAGCATCAGTTTTGGTGAATATTCTTGTAACGGACAGTATTACAAAGCCAATAAGGATGCTATGCGATAAGACGGCTATGGTGGCAAAAGGAGATTTCACGACTAGGACAAGCTGTGAAAACCATGACGAATTGGCTATATTATCCGATAGGTTCAATGATATGACTATCCAATTGGAGCAGCAGGTTAAGAGTATCAAGCTGGAACAGGAGAACTTAAGATATATGGAATTGAAGCTTCTTCAAACACAGATCAATCCTCATTTTCTTTATAATACATTAGATACAATTATTTGGCTTATAGAAGGAGATAAGAATAAGGAAGCCATAGACATTGTTGTTTCTCTTTCTGAATTTTTTAGGATTGTTGTAAGTAAGGGAAGAGATTTTATTACAATTCGTGAAGAGGAAATACATATTAAGAGCTATTTACAGATACAGCAATCGAGATATAAGGATATTCTGTCATATGAAATTAATATACCGGAGGAGTTATATGTATATCAGATTTTAAAGTTAACCCTACAGCCGCTTATAGAAAATTCATTATATCATGGTATTAAGATGCAAAGAGCAAAAGGTAAAATAACGGTAATAGGAAAAATTATTGACGAGGTTATATACTTTCATGTGATTGATAATGGAATAGGTATGAATGAAGAGGAGCTAAAAGCATTAAGAAAAGAGGTTGAAAAGCCAGGTAGTAAGCAGAGTACAGGTTTTGGTCTTGCAAATGTTAATAAACGTATCAAACTAAACTATGGGAATGACTTTGGATTGGATATAAAGAGCAAAAAAGGAGAGGGCACAGACATAATGATTAAGTTTCCGGCAAAATTGACGGAGAATAGGGGAATTGAGGTGGGATATGAATAAGAAAAACAGAATCATATTATTGATTATATTTATTGGCTTGATTGCTCTATCCAGCTGCAGCCTAAAGCCTTTAAAGAATCTGCAGAATATTGAATCCGAAAATACGGATGATGTTGATTCTGATTTGATTATTATTGGTTTCTCCCAACTTGGCTCAGAATCAGACTGGCGTAGTGCCAATACGAAATCAATACAGAACTCCCTTATTAATGACAATGGATTTTCATTGATATTTGCGAATGGAAGACAAAAGCAAGAAAACCAGATTAAGGATGTAAGAAGCTTTATCTTTCAGGAGGTTGATTATATAGTTATTGCACCTGTAACAGAAACGGGTTGGGATACAGTACTTACGGAAGCAAGAGATGCGAAAATACCAGTAGTACTTGTGGATCGAATGATTGATACAAAGGATGAAAGTCTTTATGTCGCTTGGGTGGGCACAGATAAATATGAAGAAGGTGCTAAGGCTGGATTATGGCTTGAAGAATATCTGGAGAATCAAGGGACCTTGGATACTGTTTTACAGGAGGATAAATCCTTGCCACTGGAAGAAGATAGTCTCATAAATATCGTTGTACTTGAGGGCACCATAGATTCCACGGCTCAGATAGGACGTTCGCAGGGATTTGAGGATATTGCAGAACATCATGAAAATTGGAATATTGTTGCACAGGAAAGTGGTGATTTTACTAAAGCAAAGGGCAAGGAAGTAATGATTAAGCTCTTGCAGGAGCATGATGATATTGATGTCTTGGTTTCTCAAAATGATGATATGACATTTGGTGCCATAGAGGCAATTCATGAAGCTGGATTAACCTGTGGGGTTAATGGTGATATTACAATCATATCCTTTGATGCGGTATCAAAGGCTTTTGACATGATGGAAGCCGGGTTTATTAATGTAGTAATCGAATGTAATCCCTTGCAGGGACCTCCGATTGCAGAGATAATTGCTCGCTTGGAAAGAGGAGAAGAGGCTCCTAAGATATCCTATGTAGAGGGACAGGTTTTTGAAGCGCAGAATGCCAGTACAGAACGTATAGGACGTATATACTAAAAATCGTAAAAAATCAAACAATATAAATAAGAATCTTAACCAATAATATATCTGTACTATAACACAGTAAAAATGATAACAAAGACAGGAATAATCTCCGTATTTCTATTAATTAGTATTGAATATACTTGGAAGTGTAATCAAGTATATTCAATTTTTTATTGTATAGAATAATGTGTCCTATATGATAAAAACAAACTGATGGGAGGATATTTTATGAAAAAGCTTATTTCTGTTGTTCTAGTATTAATGCTTATGTTATCTTTGACTGCATGTGGCACAAAAAGCAAAACCACAAGCAAAAAAGACGGAAAGATTACAGTTGGGGTTGTACAAACAAATGCAAATGAATCTGACTGGCGTACCGCTAATACAATATCATTTAATGATGCTTTTAAGGAAGCTGGATTTGAAACAAAAATGGTTTTTGGTGAAGGTGACCATGCAAAACAGATATCACAGGCACAGCAGCTTATTCAAGAGGAGGTTGATTATCTTGTAGTCTTAGGACTTCAATCAGCAGGCTGGGAAGATGTTGCAAAGGCTGCAAAGGAAGCTGAAATACCCTTTATTATGGCTGACCGTGCGCTTGACTTAACAGAGGATCTTTACACCGCAATGGTTTGCTCCGATTTCGAAGCAGAGGGAAATAAAGCTGTTGATTGGCTTAAGAAACAAGCACTTGCTGTTAATAAGATTGTAGTACTTGGCGGTGACACGGGTTCTTCAGCTCAATTGGGACGTTCTAAGGCTATTGAAGAAGGTGCAGCTGCTAATGGATGGGAAATAGTATTTAACCAAAACATGAAGGGTTGGGATGAAACTCTTGCAAA
>JAQVQL010000246.1 GCA_028701595.1 Herbinix sp. | reverse complement strand
CATCAGTATTTCTTCTGCACCAAACATTTCAGGCACCTCTGTCAAAATTGTTGTACCATTTTTTGATATCAGGGCATCAGAGAAATCTCCAACTGAAGGATTGGCTGTTATTCCGGAGAGGCCATCGGATCCTCCGCACTTTAGTCCGATTATTAGTTCTCCCAGCTCTATAGGCTCTCTATTACATTGCTTGGCATATTCAGATAGCTCACAAAGAAGCTTTGTACCCTCTTCGATTTCATCCTTGACATCCTGACATACTAGGAATTTCACTCTGTTCTCATCCACAAGTCCAAGATATGTCTTAAGAACATCTATATTACTATTTTCACAACCAAGACCAAGAACTAATACCCCTGCTGCATTGGGATGCCTTATGAGTCCAGAGAGTAATTTGAGCGTATTATCCTGATCGTCACCCAACTGTGAACAACCATATGGATGCGGATATGCTATGATGGCTTCAAGATTTCCATCTACTAGGAAGGCAGTACGTCTTTCTAATTCATTTGCAATTGAATTAACACATCCCACAGTGGGTATAATCCATATCTGATTTCTGATTCCAGCCCTGCCATCATTTCTACGATAGCCTAAAAAATGTCCACTTTCAGATGTTTCGGTATTCTTATAGTCAGGCCTATATGAATAATTTAATATATCCCCAAGGCCTGTTCTAAGGTTATTCGTATGTACCTGACATCCCGCTGGTATATCACCTAGAGCATAGCCTATAGAATCCCCGTACTTTATAACGGCTTCCCTGTCCTTGATGTCTCGTAATGCAAATTTATGACCAGCCGGTATATTTTCTCTAAGGGGTAGGCTACCATATACGGAATCATATGTAAAACCCCTAGCCAGATCCCCTAGAGCAACACCGATAATATCGTCCTTATGTATAATCGTATAATCAAGCATATTAGCACCCTCCTATCCAATCTGATAGTCTTTCTAAATAGTTCTAGTCCTTTAATAAAGCCTCAAGTGCTTTCCTCATCCCATACTTTTCTATCTGCTCCAGATGATTTCCTATAGCATCTACGAGTCCTTGATAGCTTGTTGTCAAATCCTCTCCAAGAAACTCCTCTTTCCTTAAGAACTCCTCAGCCAATATAAAGCCATCTCTGTCAGCGGATCCATCGAAAAAATCCATAACCTTCTCGTCATCCATTATCTTATATTCTACCCCATCTCTATATCCCACAAGAGCCTCACTCTTAAGTCTCTTACCACGATATAGGCTCATTAATGCAGCAAGTGAAAATGTCAGACAAGCCGGAAGCTTTTCTTTTGCAGCATAGTAATCCTTAAAGCTTGGTAGACACCTGGCTCTCCATTTTGAAACGCTATTTAAGGATATTGAAAGAAGGGAATGCTTTACAAAAGGGTTTTCAAATCTTTCTATTACCTTATTGGCAAAGTCCTCTAATTCATTTCTTGCTAATGTTAAATTAGGTATGATTTCATCAAATACTGTACGCATAAGGAATTCTTTAATTAATCCATCATCCATGGACGCCTTTACGGTATCATTACCTGAAAGAAAGGATGCGGCCACTATTGAGGTGTGAGCACCATTAAGAATTCTAACCTTTTGCTCTCTATATGGCTTAATATCCTTAGTAAATATAACCGGAAGTCCTGCCTTATTAAGAGGAAAATCCTTTGATATATCCACATCGCTTTCGATAACCCACAGCCCAAACAATTCTCCAGTAACTATGAGCTTATCCTCATATCCTGCCGCCTGCCAATATTCTTCTGCTTCATTATGTGGAAAGCCTGTTATAATTCTGTCAACCAGGGTATTACAAAAGACACAGCACTCCTTTACCCAATCTATAAATCCTATATCAAGTTTCCAACTCTTTGCCAGTTTGTTCACGCACTCCTTAAGAACTAAAGCGTTATTTTCTATTAATTCGCAGGGAAGCATAATTAATCCTTTAGTCTTATCTCCATTAAAGAAATTATATCTCTCATATAAAAATTTAGTAAGCTTACCGGGAAAAGACCTAGGTGGTTTATCCTCATAGGAGTCGCCTTCGTCATAGACTATTCCTGCCTCCGTAGTATTTGACACAATAAATCTTAAGGACTCCAGCCTTGCATATCCCATATACTCTTCATAATTCTCATATGCACATAAAGTATCAGTAATGCTGCTAACAATTCTATTAATAACCTTAGGCTTGCCATCTTCAAGTCCTCTTAGGGATACACTGTACTGGTATTCCTGTCTACGAAAGTTCTCTAAACTTCCATAGGAAATTGGCTTAACAATTACAATATTACCGTCAACTACTCCCTCTTCATTTGCTATGTCTATCATATAATCCACAAAACCACGCAGAAAATTTCCCTCTCCGTATTGAAGCACCTTAACCGGTCTATTTATAGGCTTTGTAATATCTTTATTTATTGTTTTCATTCTTCCTCCATACACTTCTTTATTTGTTACAATTCATTGCATTTCCTATAATCATTGTAGCTATTCTCGTAAATCTAGTCTACTAATAATATTAACTTAATTTCTTGTCAATTCAAACACTATTGATTTATTTATTATTATAAGCTCTGAAAATGAATTTATGATATTATAGCTTACAATTAATAATCAATATTGATTGAGTTTTGACTATAAAAGCGAAATATTATAGTAGTTTTCGGCGGTATTTTAACTTATAATCTTCATATACGAATAAAATCATGATAGCTATTATGGATTTTATAGAAACGAGGGTATAGACATGATTTATAACAACAAAAAAGTATCCGATATCCAAATCGCTTACATTGGAGGCGGCTCAATGGGATGGGCCTGGACCTTTATGACTGATCTTTCCCTAGAGGATAGAATCAGTGGAACAGTCAGACTTTATGATATTAACGATGAGGCCGCAAGACGGAATGAGATTATTGGTAATACACTACATACCGACGCTAAACGAGAAGGCAAGTGGCAATATACAACTTCAAGCTCACTAAAGGATGCTCTCACAGGTGCTGATTTCGTCGTTATTTCAATACTCCCAGGAACCTTTGATGAAATGTATTCTGATGTTCATACCCCAGAGAAATATGGTATAAACCAGTCTGTAGGGGACACAACCGGCCCAGGTGGTTTACTTCGAGCTCTCAGAACCATTCCAATGTTCATCGATATAGCCGAATCAATAAAAGAATATTCACCTAATGCATGGGTAATTAATTATACCAATCCATTGGCCTTATGTGTCAGGACCCTTTATAAGGTTTTTCCTGAAATCAAAGCCTTTGGTTGCTGTCATGAGGTGTTTAACACTCAGAAGCTCCTGGCATCTATGTGCAAGGAGGAGCTTGGAATAGACCATATTGACAGACATGAAATTCATGTGAATGTATTGGGAATCAATCATTTCACTTGGTTTGACCATGCCTCCTATCAGGGTGTTGATCTTTTCCCTATGTATGAGCAGTTTGTGAATGAGCATTATAAATCGGGTTATCCTAAGAATTCCAATGGATACCTTACTAGTGTATTTGAATGTAGTCATAAGGTAAAGTTTGAATTATTTAGAAAATATGGGCTTATAGCTGCAGCAGGTGACAGGCATCTTGCAGAATTTATGTCTCCTCATTACCTTAAAGATATCGATACAGCACACTCCTATGGATTTACCTTTACACATGTCGATTATCGTAAAGAGGATTTAATAAAGCGCAAAGAAAGAAGCGACCGCCTACTAAGGGGTGACGAAAAGCTTGATTTAACACCATCAGGTGAAGAAGGTATATTACTAATTAAGTCCTTGGTCGGATTAGAAAGAACTGTAAGCAATGTTAATCTCCCTAACTATGGACAAATTGCTAATCTGCCACTGGGTGCTGTCGTGGAGACTAATGCAATTTTTGAAAGGGATCATATTGCTCCTGTCTTTGCAGGAAGCCTACGCGAGAATATT
>JAQVQL010000245.1 GCA_028701595.1 Herbinix sp. | reverse complement strand
CACACCACAGTTTGCAATTCTAAGAATCGTTGTTGATAAGCCTGAGGAAGCAAAAAGGCTTCTAATAGATAGTGGTTTTGCAGTCACAGTGTCAGAAGCAATAGCGGTAGAGTTGGAGGATAAGCCCGGGGTTTTGCATGATTTGCTACAGGTTATAGCAGATGCAGGTTTTGGAGTTAACTATATCTATTCCATAGTATTTCGTAATGGTAAGATCCCTTTAATTATACTTAATACTGACAACTTGGATGAGTCTAAAGAGATATTGATACAAAAAGGATATTCAGTGGCACAACAGGAGGATGTATTATAATGATATGGAATGAAACGAAGGAATGCATGAGTAGGGATGAAATCCTTAATATGCAAAGTGCCAGGCTTAAAAAAACAGTAAGCCGTGTCTATCACAACGTAGAATTCTATCGCAAAAAGATGCAGCAATTAGGTCTGGAACCCGGTGATATTAATGGAATGGAAGATTTACATAAGCTACCGTATACAACTAAAGAGGACCTTAGAGATAATTATCCCTTTGGTCTATTTGCAGTGCCTCAATCTGAGGTTATACGAGTTCACGCCTCCTCAGGTACAACAGGTAAGGCTACCGTAGTGGGTTATACCAGAAGAGATATAGAAATATGGCAGGAATGTGTAACAAGGGTACTTGCCATGGCTGGAATAGGTACCAATGATAGGATACAAATAGCTTACGGATATGGACTTTTTACAGGAGGACTCGGTCTTCATTATGGTGCTGAAAATCTTGGAGCAACTGTAATCCCCATGTCTACAGGAAATACCAATAGATTGATTACCATGATGGAGGACTTTGAAGCTACAGCAATCGCATGCACTCCTTCATATCTTTTGCATATAGCAGAGACACTGGAGGAAGCAGGAAAAACCCATAAGATAAAACTAAAAGCCGCAATCTGTGGAGCAGAGCCTTGGACTGAAAATATGCGTAAGGAGATTGAAGCTAAGCTTAATCTAAAAGCGTATGATATCTATGGACTTAGTGAAATACTTGGTCCAGGGGTAGCTGCCGACTGTGATGCCCATAACGGACTTCATGTATATGAGGACCATTTTATTCCTGAAGTAATTAACCCCGATACACTTATTCCTTGCAAGGTGGGAGAGGTTGGAGAGCTAGTATTTACCACTATTACTAAGGAAGCCTTGCCACTATTTCGTTATAGGACTAAGGATCTTACCAGTATCACCTATGAACCCTGTGAGTGCGGAAGAACCTTAGCAAGAATATCGAGATTTAAGGGACGCTCCGATGATATGCTAATTATACGAGGTGTCAATGTATTCCCGTCCCAGGTAGAAGCCGCATTACTTGAAATGGGTGAGACCAGTCCCCACTATATACTTATAGTAGACAGAATTAACAACCTGGACGTATTAGAAATTCAAGTAGAGGTTGAAGAGCGGTTCTTCTCTGATGAAATTAGAAAGCTAGAGAGTCTGACTAAGAAAATCTCCCATGTACTTCAGGCAGCCCTAGGTCTTGCTGTTAAGGTTACCTTGGTTGAGCCAAAGACCATCGCTCGAAGTGAAGGAAAAGCCAAACGGGTCATAGACAAGAGAAAGCTGATATAAGAGTGGGTCGTTAGGCTTTAGCCAAACGGGTCATAGACAAGAGAAAGCTGATATAGAACTAGGGACTTTTGTTGTTAATCAAGTAAGAGGTAGAAGGAGGGGTACTATGTTAATAAAACAGCTATCGGTGTTTATTGAGAATAAAGAAGGTAGACTAGAAGGCGTTACACAGGTACTTAGGGAGCATAATATTAATATCGCATCCTTTAGTCTTGCGGATACAGCCGAATATGGCTTGCTCAGATTGATTGTATCCGATCCAGATGAAGGGAAGAGGGTATTGAAGGAGGAAGGGTTTTCTGCAAAGCTTACTGATGTAATCGCAGTTAAGATTCCTCAAAAACCTGGAACTCTACATGAAGTATTAAAGGTGCTGTTTGATGCTGGTTTAAGTGTGGAATATATGTATACTCTGGCAACCGCAGGAAGAGATACATCTATTATTATGAAGGTCTCAGATATAGAAAAAGCACTAGACATACTAAAACAACATGAATATGTTGTATGTACTGCAAAAGAAGCATATGAGATAAATAATAATTCTAGTAAAACTTGAAAGCTAATAAAGAATCCATTTTTATGTTGTTAGCAAATAATGTTTGACACCACAAAAAAAGAGTGCTATGATAAGTGTGTTGCTGAATAGTCGGCAATTAGATTATTATTTTTTGGAGGAATTATTACATGAACAAAGGTACAGTAAAGTGGTTTAACAATCAAAAGGGTTTTGGTTTTATCTCTGACGAGCAGGGTAACGATGTATTCGTTCACTACTCAGGTCTTAACATGGATGGCTTCAAGTCTTTAGAAGAAGGTCAGGAAGTTGAGTTTGAAGTAGTTCAGGGAGCTAAGGGCCCTCAGGCAACTAACGTAGTAAGAGTTTAATCAAGATTGGGTTTACAATGTACCTTTTTCTAAACTATAAATGAGTTTAAAAAGAATTGGATATATTGTTATAACGAATTTGATTAAAAAAATCCTTAAGGTTTATCCTTAAGGATTTTTTTTGCGAGAATATAAGGGAAGTACACAATTTACTTAGATATTTAAACAAATTCCTTTCGATTCAACCAATCAAGGAAAAGATAAAGAGGTTTAATCAGAACTAATGTTATGATATAGTTACTGACACAATGTATAGCATCAAAGGGAATTCCACTAATAAAGTAGGATACTGCCATAGGCACCCCACCGATAAAAAGGTAGGGAATTGAGCATAATAAACCAAAGCTCAGTCCAAAGGCTCCTGAAATTATTGCCCATAAGAAGGGAGACTGTTTGTCCCTAAATAACATAGTTAACAGCATTAGAATGGTCCATACATATAGGTAGTTTACCCACCATAATCCAAACCCAAAGATTAATCCCTCAGCGATAACGAAAATATAGATGATATATAATGTTTTCCATCCATATATAATAGTGCATAGAATTACAATCAGGGATACAAGTTCAATATTGGGTAGAAATGAAAGACCAACCTGTAAGACTATAAGTAAAGCCGCCATAACTCCAATAATTACAATATCCTTAGTACGCATAGGCATCCTCACATTCTTAATAGCCTTCCATAAGCGTCAACTCATATTGATCCTTATCTTGTATATTAATCATATCAACGCCATACTCTATATATTCACCGCCTTTAGTAATAGACCACCATTCCTGCTTGCTATCATCAGCCCGATGCTTGTTAACCTCGGTAATAAAGAAGCTTCCCGTGTCTCCTGTGCCTCTGATTAGGTTCTCTTCATCTAGTGCTTGGCGTAGTGTTATCGCATCTGTAGTCAAGGTGAATTCCTGGACTTCTTCATCTGGAACAATAACCTTGATTACAATTTCCTTGCTTCCTACAGAGGACTTATTGTCTCTGTTAAAGAATACATATAGCAATAAAACGGTTATAAGAAATAATCCCAGTGTTCCTAAGAATACCTTTAAAAAATATTTTGTTTCCTTCATACTAATCTCCTTCCTTTAATTGGCGTATAAAAAAGCCCTTACCACAATAGGAAAGGACAATAAAGAAAGCTTCTTTATTATACCCTTGTCCATGACTCGTGGAACTCTTGGTACAGGTAATAAGCAGGTATTCTGACTTATGGATCATTGCCTTTGCTCTAGCCTTCCCAGATAAGCTTTGATAGTGATAAAGTATCAGCTACACATCATTATATCCAGTGGCATATGTAATATAAATACATAGAGCAGGCTCCCCATTTACAGCGGCGAGACCGTACAGGTATTGCACCTGTTTCCCTATTACTTCCAAAGACTATATATAATAGCTTCGGAACACTTAAAACCAATATTTTGTTGTTACATATATGTTTACAA